>JBDSAQ010000161.1:0-4065 GCA_039922095.1 Ginsengibacter sp.
AAGCGAAGTAGTATACCTGTCAGAAACTGACGATATAGTTGCATCCTGATTAATAACCTGCCCCTGGAGTAAATAGGAAGAATTTTCATTTAATTTTCTTTCAAAATCTCCGGGCTTCGCTTCAACAACATGCCCGGGCTTATCACTTATGTAGGCACTATTATAAATCCCCCAATCCCCATCGCCCGAAACCTGGCAACCTATGCGCCCGATCGCATATGCAATCATTAATGCCGGTGCTGCCGAATCAATAAGATGCCAGAACTTTATTCCCTTTTTTACTCCATACAGGCATACGGCAACTGCTGCGCAAATTAACCCCCCGTAAAAGGTAAGTCCGCTTGGAGAAAGTAAATTACCTATAGGGTTTTTTATAAATCGATCCCAATTTTCAAAATTGTCAAAAAGCTTAGCTCCCAATATCCCAAATACCAAAGCATATATTACAATGTCCCCCACTCTGTCGTGAGGCCATATCCTGATAACTCTTTCCTCAGGCTTACTAAGTTTTTGTTTATTTTTTTCATGGTATTTTAAATACAGCATCAGGCCTCCCAGTACTAAACCCCCGGGAAAATTTCCATTCAATGAAAAAATATATTCCTGCAGATCAACCCCGCCCGCTCTTGATGCTATAAATGCACCAATAAGCTTATAACCAAATATAAAACCTATAAGCCCGCTAATTAAAAGATCCATTAATGAAGCAGGCTTTCCAACAGTAATAACCTCTTCTCTTGGAAATAATAACCCCAGTTTTTCTTTCCTTTTTAGCTCTTTGGTTAAAAAAATTGCTGCCCCAATAAAAGCAAGCGCTACAAATATTCCGAATGTATAAAATATTTTAAAAGCATTTACTTCTACTCCAAACCAGTCCCTAATTGCATAATATAAATTTGGATACATAGCAGTTATTTAAAAATAAAGGAGCAATTTAAAGTATATTCTTTTGTTGAACTTATTTCCATAATACAACAATACGAAATAAAAAAATCCTCCGGTTAAGAAGGATCTTGAGAATAATAATTTTTGTGTTTTCAGCAATATTCTTCGAAAGCCTGTAGAAGATTATTAGCAATCATACTTGCAGACCGTCCTTCAATATTGTGGCGCTCAATAAAATGAACTAACTCCCCATTTTTAAATAATGCTATTGAGGGAGATGATGGAGGATAGGGTAACAGGTGCTCACGGATACTTTTTACCGCTTCTGTATCGAAACCGGCAAAACTTGTTGTTAGCCTGTCTGGCTTTTTTTCACTGTTGTTAACAGCCATTACAACTCCCGGACGAGCTGTACCAGCGGAACAGCCACATACAGAGTTAATTACAACTAATGAAGTACCCTCCTGGCCTAAAACTTCTTCCACGTCCTGTTTGCTTAATAATTCGGTAAATCCATTTTTAATCAACTCTCCTTTCATTGGTATTACTATTTCTTGCGGATACATATTTTTTTATTTAGAGTGCAAATTTACAGTACAATTTAAACATAACCATGATAGTAAAGTGAATGAAATATTGTCAGCAGATGACTTATACATTTAGACAAGGTGGCTTTTCTTAAAGATGGAATAACAGGTTTTGTCATAAAAAATCTCTATGGTATTTAATTTGAAATAAACCTTTCAAAATTTTATAACTAAAAAATTAAAAGTATGACACTCTTAAAAGTTAACCAGCCAAAAAGATATTTGAATGGATGGATGGATGAACTACTGAATGATTTTCCAACTGCATTTGGCAAAACTTTCACTGAAGCATCATTTTCTCCTCAGGTAAATATCAAAGAAACAAATGAAGCTTATAAGCTTAGCTTATTAGCGCCGGGAAGAAACAAAGAAGATTTTAAAATTAATATTGAAAAGAATCTTCTCACTGTTTCATCTGAAAAGAAAGAGGAAGAGGTGCAGGAAAATGAAAATCATATCCGCAAAGAATTCAATCTGCAATCATTTAAAAGAACTTTTACTTTAGATGAAAAAATTGAAGCAGATAAAATTGAAGCAAAATATGAAAATGGTGTGCTTATTTTAAATCTTCCCAAAAAAGAAGATGTAAAAATAGCAGCTAAAGAAATTTCTGTGCAGTAATAAATAAATAATAAATAAGGAATTTTACTTTGAGAAGCCTCCTCATTTGGAGGCATTTCTTTGTCTTCTCCTCTTTAGGGGATTGGGTGCTATTTATAACCCAATATTTTAAGCATACTTTGTGCGGTTTGCTCTTTAGCATAAACCCAGTCAATTAGTTTACCATTTTTATCATGCTCCACAATAATATGTTTTGGAGATGGAATAAGGCAATGCTTTATACCACCATAACCGCTTATCTGATCCTGGTAAGCCCCGGTATGAAAAAAGCCGACATATAATGGTTCACCATTAGTTATCTTAGGCAAAAAAACTTCATTGATATGCTCTTCAGAGTCATAGTAATCATGACTGTCGCAGGTTATACCGCCTAAAGTTACCCGTTGATATTCTTCATTCCATTTATTTATAGGCAACAATAAAAATTTCTCACCTATGCCCCATGTATCAGGAAGAGTAGTGATAAAAGACGAATCAATCATATACCATGTCTCACGATCATTTTGTTTCTTTTCTGAAAGCACGCTGTATATATGCGCCATGCTTTCACCAACTGTGTAACTTCCAAATTCAGTAAAAATATTTGGCATAGGAACCTTGCTGCGTTTACACCCAACCTTAATGTTGCGCACAATTTCATTGATCATAAATTGGTAATCGTACTCAAAGCCCAGGGAATGTTTTATAGGAAAACCTCCCCCAATATTTATAGAATCAAGCTCAGGACAAATTTTCCGTAACTGGCAATATAAATTGATAATCTTATTTAATTCACTCCAATAATATATATCATCTTTAATGCCTTTGTTTAAAAAGATATGAAGCATTTTCAATTGAAACCTATGCTCGTTACCTTCAACTTCATCAACGTAAAATTCAAGAATATCCCTGGCCCTGATACCCAGGCGGGAAGTATAAAAAGGGAATGTGGGTTCTTCTTCTGCGGCAACTCTTATTCCTATATTGAATGGAACTCTTACTGATTTTCTGTAAGCTTTTAATTCTTCTTTATTATCAAGAACAGGTATCACATTTTTAAAACCTGTATTTAAAAGCCGTGCAATCCTTGAAGTATATGATTTTTGTTTGAAGCCATTGCAAATAATAAATATCTCCTTAGTTATTTTTTTTGATTCATACAGCTTATTTATTATTTCAAGATCATAAGCGTATGAAGTTTCAAGATGTATATTTTGTTTTAAGGCTTCTTCAACTATGAATGAAAAATGAGAGCTTTTTGTACAGTAACAATAAAAATATTCGCCTTCATATTTATGCTTTTTAAAGGCATTAGCAAACATTTTTTTCGCCTTATTTATCTGCATCCCTATTTTAGGCAGATAGGTCAATTTTAAAGGAGTGCCGTACTTATCAATAAGCGCTTTTACATCAACACCATTATATTGCAGGTAATCATCTTTCAAAATAAAATCTTCCTGCGGAAAATTGAACGTTTGGTCAACAAGCTCGTTGTACGAATTATTCATTTAATGATTAAGATTTGCAGGTTAATTATTTACAAATGTAACTGAATGAGTAATTCATCCAAATAAAAAAACCGCCATAAAA
The DNA here is from genome assembly GCA_039922095.1 of Ginsengibacter sp. Taxonomy (GTDB): domain Bacteria; phylum Bacteroidota; class Bacteroidia; order Chitinophagales; family Chitinophagaceae; genus Ginsengibacter. Next base: position 3,663 of record JBDSAQ010000161.1, read on the forward strand.
ATCATGACGGCTTATCATTATTTTGAATTGATATTATTTAACTGATTCAACCAATTTCTTAAAAGCTTCAGGCTCATTCATTGCAAGATCCGCTAATACTTTTCTATTAAGCTCAATACTTTTGGTGCCTAACTTATGTATGAATTCGCTATAGGTGATTCCTTCTGCTCTAACTGCTGCATTAATACGGGCAATCCATAGTGTACGGTACTCCCTCTTTTTAAGTTTACGACCTACATAACTGTAGGTCATACCTTTTTCCATTACATTTTTAGCAACGGTATATACATTTTTACGCTTGCCGTAATATCCTTTGGCAGCCTTAAGTATTTTCTTTCTTCTCGCCCTTGATGCTACTGCATTTACTGAACGTGGCATATTTAATATTTTAGATTTTATATTT
>JBDSAQ010000162.1:0-3226 GCA_039922095.1 Ginsengibacter sp.
TTCAGATACATTTTCTTTTTTAATTGGCTTCCAAAAGCTTGGCCAGCCGGTACCACTTTCAAATTTTGTATCTGAACTAAAAACCTCCTGGGTACAATCAACACATTTATAAATCCCTTTCTCATGGTTATCCCAATATTTGCCGCTATATGCTCTTTCAGTGCCATGTTTGCGGCTAACCTCATATTGCTCTGGTGTTAAAAGTTTTTGCCACTCTGCATCAGTTTTGGTAATTGCAAATTTCTCTGACTTTTTTTGAGCACAACCAGTCCCACTAAGTAAAATTGAAACCATAGCTATTAAAATAATCTTCATTGTTTATATTTTGGTGATTTGTAATCGTAAATTTGAAAGTATAAATTACGTTGATTTTATAAGATAGGTTTTACTTATACGTTAATCATTATTTAAAGAATAAAAAAGAATCAATGGGAGTATGGAGCCAGATCGCAGAATATCTATTCTTAAAAAAGAAAGACCCTGACAGGCCACAAAGCAAATGGATCGGCTATATGCACGGCATAAACCGCATATCAATTTTATTATTTTTGCTGGCGCTTATAATTTTAGCCATAAAATTATTAAGACAGTAAGATTTGAGGGATTTAGATTATGTTATAAGGAAATTATAAATAGATGCAGCAGCATTTAATGAGGCATTTCCGCCAAGCTGTAACATATTTTTTAATTCAGCATAATCATTTTTAATTTTTTGAATTTTAATAGTGTCATACAAAATTATAGTCAGGTCTTTTTTTAAATTTTCTACTGTTAGTTCATCCTGTATTAGTTCTTTAACCACTTCTTTATTCATTATTAAATTTACGAGGCTTATAAATTTTACTTTAATAAGCCGCCTTGCTACCTGGTAAGATAAAGCATTCCCTTTGTAACAAACAATCTGCGGAACACCAAACAGGGCTGTTTCTAAAGTAGCTGTACCAGATGTTACCAAAGCAGCTTTAGCCTGCATTAATAAAACATATGTTTGATCTGTTACTGTGCCAACATTATCATGGCCCTCTAAAAAGGAGTTGTAAAATTCATTATCAATCCCGGGCGCTTTAGCTACAACAAATTGATAACCGGGAAAGTGTTTTGCTACCTGTAACATAACAGGAAGCTTTATTTTTAATTCTTGTTTCCGGCTGCCTGGAAGTAAGGCAATAATGTTTGATGGTTGTTCATTGTTGGTTATTGATCGTTGATTGCCGGTTATTATCAACTGTTGATTATCCGCTTGTCGTTTGTAATTGCCTATCACCTCTGCCAACGGATGACCGACATATTCAACTTGATAATTCCACTTTTTATAAAAGCTTTTTTCAAAAGGTAAGATCACCAGCATTTTATCAACATATTTTTTTATGATATTTACCCGGCTTTCTTTCCATGCCCATATTTGCGGAGAAATATAAAAGATGACTTTAAAATGGTGAGTCTTTGCCCATTTTGCGATTCGTAAATTAAAACCAGGGTAATCAATTAAGATGACTGCATCAGGCTGATATTGCAATATATCCGTTTTACAAAAAGATAAATTTTTAAAAATTGTTGGAAGATTTTTTAATACCTCAGAAAATCCCATAAAGGCAAGATCTTTATAATGCTTTACCAGAGTGGCACCGGCAGCTTTCATTTTATCGCCCCCCCAGCATCTTACTGCTGCCTGTGTGTCAAGCTTTTTTAATTCCTTAATAAGATTGCTGCCATGCAGATCACCGGAAGCTTCACCTGCTACAATGTAATATCTCATATCCTAAGCCAGTGGATTATATAAAAAATGGCGAATGAAATATATATGCCTTATGCTGTAGTTTCTTTCATATTGCCAGGGTTATTAAAATTAAAGAAATTTGGAATGCCCCCTTCAGCAATATCATTTTTAAAATAAACCAAATAGTTGCGCATCAATCTGGTGTATTATTTTACCAAGATCTTCATCATTTTCAGAAAATTTATTAGTGTCAGCATCTATTATAAGTAACGGACCTTCGTTGTAACTGCTTATCCATTTATTATAAAAATCGTTAAGCTTTTTTAAATAATCCAGCCTGATATTTTCTTCATATTCCCTGCCGCGTTTTTGTATTTGGGCAACCAAAGTTGGTACAGAGGCGTTCAGGTATATAAGAAGGTCAGGGGGCTTTATCATATTTTTGAGTGTTTCAAAAAATGTAAAATAATTATCAAAATCCCTTTTTGTCATAAGGCCCATATCATGCAGGTTAGGGGCAAAAATATTAGCATCTTCATAAATAGTACGGTCTTGTATAACTGTTTCTGTGCCCCGCTGAATCTCCAGCAACTGCTTTAAGCGGCTGTTTAAAAAATATACCTGCAGGTTAAAACTCCACCGGGGCATATCATCATAAAAGTCATTTAAATATGGGTTATGCTCTACATCTTCAAAATGGGGTATCCATTTATAACTTTTGCTTAATAACTCAGTTAAGGTGGTTTTGCCTGCACCAATATTTCCTGCTACTGCAATGTGTTTGGGTTTTTTATTTTTGGCCATAACTTAGTTGAAGATTTTAGATTTGAATATTCAAATTAATTTCGTGATAGGATATTTAACTTAAGACCAAAAATTGTAATGTCAATTTACTTTTATCTTTTTACTCAGGATAATTTAAGTTGACAGAAATAAATATAATCTAAAATCTGAATACTCAACCTGCATACTATATCTCATCTAAAAATAATTTAGACCCATTGCTTCTCTTACCAATGCCATTGTGGCTTTTGCGCTGCTCCGGGCCTTTTCGGCACCTTTCTGCATTATCTTTTTAAGGTATTGCTCATCTTGTAAAATGGTATTTACAGTGGTACGTATAGGGCAAATAAATCTTATCATATCCTCAGCCAGTTGCTTTTTCATATCCCCATACCTTATTTTACATTCATCATAATCTTCTTCATACTTTTTTATTACATCATTATCACTTACTAATTTCATCAGCAAAAAAATGTTATCAATATAGTCGGGCTTTATTGATTTTTTTTCAGAAGGGCCGCTATCGGTTTTTATTTTCATTACTTTTTTTCTTATCATTTCATCTTCATCTGCTAAATATAAAGTCACCATCTGATTTTCACTTTTGCTCATTTTACCTGAGCCGTCAAGGGCTGGTACTTTAATCAGGTCAGCGTTGTAATTAAAGGCCACAGGCTCAGGGAAAATCTCACCATACCTGTGGTTAAAACGTTTTACAAAATTTCT
>JBDSAQ010000163.1:0-8507 GCA_039922095.1 Ginsengibacter sp.
AATTTTTTCACTCCGGCAAATTACTAAATGAAGATGTTAATGATAAATATTCAATTGTTGCGATCTTTCACAGAAATATATTCACTTAAATTTGCTTCATGAAATTATTACTCTCTTATTTAAAGCCCTACAAGTGGCTTATGGCTTTGGCTCTTTTTCTTGCTGCCATCAACCAGGTATTTTCTTTGCTTGATCCATATTTTTTTGGAAAGATGTTCCAGGTATATGGCGTGCATGCTCATGAAACAGGATATTATGACACTAAAAATAATTTTCATTCCACAGGTATCAGGTCACAGTCTGATTTTATTTGGGGAGTGCTTGGCTTTTTAGGCATTTTAGTAAGCGTGGCTATGATCTCCAGAATTGCAAAAGCTTTCCAGGATTATTTTGGAAATGTTATAGTGCAAAAGTTCGGTGCTAAATTATTTACTGATGGATTGCGTCATTCTCTCCGGCTTCCTTTCCAGGAATTTGAAGATCAGCGCAGCGGTGAAACCCTAAGCATACTTACAAAAGTGAGGACTGATACAGAAAAGTTTATCGTGTCTTTTATTAATATTTTATTTGGTTTATTAGTCGGTGTAATTTTTGTCTCTATCTATTCTTTCACACTCCATTGGTCAATAATGCCTGTGTATTTTGGCGGCATAGTTTTCTTGTCTTTGCTAACAGGTTTTTTAAGTAAAAGAATTAAATCAATACAAAAAACCATTGTTAAAGAAACAACGGCGCTTGCCGGAACTACAACAGAAAGCTTAAGAAATATTGAGCTGGTTAAAAGCCTTGGATTAACTGACCAGGAAGTAAAACGGCTTAATAATAATACCTATAAGATTTTAGGGTTGGAATTAAAAAAAGTAAAAAGTATCAGGAGCTTAAGCTTTATCCAGGGAACGTTTGTAAATGCCCTGCGACAGGTAATAATGTTTATGTTGATGTGGCTGATATTTGGAAATATTATTTTGCCAGGGCAATTGCTTACACTTACTTTTTACTCATTTTTTATTTTTGGACCATTGCAGGAAATTGGAAATATTATTATAACCTATCGTGAGGCCGAAGCATCATTGAACAATTTTCATAACCTGATGATCAAATTACCGGAACAAAAGCCGGAATCTCCCCATCACCTTGGCAATATTGAGGAACTTGAATTTCAAAATGTAACTTTTAAGCATCAAAGCGCCAGCCAGCCTGCATTAAGCAATATTAGTTTTGATGTAAAAACCGGAGAAACAATAGCATTTGTGGGACCATCAGGCTCAGGGAAAACTACATTGGTTAAATTACTGGTAGGCCTGTACAGGCCGGCAGAAGGAAATATTTTGTATAATGGCGTTGATGGAACCGATATTGAGTTTGATAAATTACGCACTCAAATAGGTTTTGTGACGCAGGATACACAACTATTTGCGGGCACTATAAAAGAAAATTTATTATTTGTAAATCCATCTGCAATTGATGATGAAATTTTGGACGCACTTAAAAAAGCATCCTGCCATAGCTTATTGGCAAGGGCAGATAAAGGGCTGGATACACTGATAGGTGAAGGAGGGATAAAAATTTCCGGTGGCGAAAAACAAAGACTATCTATTGCAAGGGCCTTGCTTCGCCATCCTCACCTTTTAATATTTGATGAAGCCACATCATCTTTAGATTCTTTAACTGAAGAAGAAATTACAAATACTATTAAACAGGTATCTTCTCAGGAGGAACAGATAACTATTCTAATTGCACATCGCCTTAGCACCATTATGCATGCAGACAGAATTTATGTGCTTGAGAAAGGAGAAGTAGTAGAAACAGGCACACATGAAGCTCTTGTAACAAAAATGGGATTGTATTACGCCATGTGGAGACAACAGATTGGGGAAAGAAAAAAGCTTGCTGAACAACCTAAAGCAGCGGTATTGAATTAAAGCAGGTCATTGGTCATTGGTCAACTTATTGACTATTGACTATTGACTATTGACCATTGCCCCTGACTAATTAGTTACATTACCTTTGTAATAATGATAGCTGAAAGAAAACCCCGGCCAAATATGTTATGGAGCGTATTAACTATGCGGTGCCCACGCTGCCGCCGGGGGGGTATGTTCAAAAACGGGAATCCCTATAAAAAAATTAAGCTGTCTTATATTTTTGATATGTATGAACATTGCCCTGTTTGCAACCAAAAATTTGATATGGGTGAGCCTGGCTTTTGGTATGGAACCGGCTATGTAAGTTATGGATTGGCAGTGGCAATATCTGCGGCTACATTTGTGGCGTGGTGGGTTTTAATTGGTGTATCATTTAACGACAACAGGGTTTTTTATTGGTTAATTATAAATTCTGTACTGCTGGTGATTCTTCAGCCCTGGCTGATGAGGTTAAGCAGGGCTGTTTACGTGTACTTTTTTGTAAGCTATGATGAAAATTATGAAGCAACAGCAGCCACAAAGTTTGATTATTAATTGGTGTGGGTTTTCAAAAATGTTATATGCAGGAATATATCGATCCAAAACCTGAAGTTATCAGGCATATTTTAAAAGATGATGGCCAATTCCCGAATAGCGGTTTGTTCCTTCTTATTTACAAAGAAGCAATAAAGCTGCCTGATAATGACTCATCCATCTTTAAAAAAATATTCAAGAATAATAACTGGGAAAATAGCTGGCTGAATGGCATATATGATTATCACCACTATCATAGCATTACACATGAAGTTTTAGGTATTTATAAAGGCAGTGCCAATGTTCAATTTGGCGGACCAAATGGCATTGCAGAAAATGTTTCCAAAGGAGATGTGATAATTATTCCTGCAGGCGTTGCCCATAAGTGCAACAGTGCTTCTGAAGATTTTAAATGCATTGGTGCCTATCCTGATGGAATGGATTACGACATAAAAAAAGGTGAGCCATCAGACAGGCCAAAGGCAGATGAAAATATTGAAAACGTAAAACTTCCGGAGACTGATCCTGTTTATGGATTAGATGGGCCGCTTATACTTAATTGGGAAATGCAGTAAAGGCTTGAAAAAGCATTCTACCTGTAATTCATAGCCAGGCTTGTAAGTATCTTATGCTTCTCTCAATCGGCAAGAACATAGCTCGTACTTCTTCCTCCGGCGGATTCTTTTTTCAATATTTTTCTTTCTGTTAAATCCTGTATGTCACGCAAAGCTGTGTCCTGCGAGCATTTGGCGATCTTTGCCCATTTGGAGGAAGTAAGGTTTCCTACAAAACCATCCAACAGTTTATTAAGCAATGTTACCTGCCGGTTATTGAATACAGTTTTTGCATGGTTCTCCCAAAATTTCGCTTTGTGCAATACTATAGCAAGCGTTTCATCTGTTGCCATCAATGCCCGGTGCAAACAATGTAAAAACCACTTTAACCATTTTGTGATATTCAGTGTTCCTTTTTGTGTTTGCTCCAGCATATCATAATATTCATTCCTTTCTTTCCGTATTTGTGCAGACATACTGTAAAACCGCTGTGGGGTTTTATCTGCACGTGCCAGTTGCAAATCGGCAATAGCTCTTGCTATACGTCCGTTGCCATCATCAAAAGGATGTATTGTTACAAACCAAAAATGTGCAAGCGCTGCTTTCAATACCGGATCAATAGCGTTTTGTGTATTGAACCACTCAAAGAACTTTTTCATTTCATCTTTTAATATATCGGAATCCGGCGCCTGGAAATGAACTTTCTCTTTTCCCATAGCACCTGATATCACCTGCATAGGATCATCTTTTGAGTTATTTCTCCATTTGCCTGTAACTATCCTGTGCATGCCACTTGTACCTGCAGGAAACATTGCAGCATGCCAGCTAAACAACCTTTTGGCGCTGAGTGGCTCAGTATAATGCTGAGTGGCATCCAGCATCATTTCAACCACACCATCTACATGCCGCTCAGCAGGTATAAGTCCGGCTATTTTTAAACCAAGCTTTCTTGCAATCGAAGATCGCACCTGGTCAGGATTTAATACCTCGCCTTCAATTTCCCCTGATTTCACTACTTCAACCGTGAGTGAATGCAGCGTAGCTTCTGCCTGAAGGTTAAAGCCAAGCGCTTCCATCTTACCCAATATTCTTCCCTGCTGATGACGAACCTCAGATAGTAAATAAGAAAATTCTTTTTCATTCCAGTTAAGCTGAGGCCAGCCAGGCAATTCATGAATATATTTTACTATTCTCCGCATATTTTGCGGTAAATGTAATACCTATTCTCCGCATGTTAAAATTATTCTCCGCTAATTATGCGGTGAATAGACTAACTAATCGCCGCATATGATACTAATTGGTTTCTGAATTGATGCCAGATCAAAAATGCAATGGCACATTTACTTTTATACTAAAATTTCTTCCAATATTATACACTCCCATTCTGCCGGTAACTAAATTTTCAGGGGCATATTTTAAACGGCTTAAGTGGTTTTGATAAGCAACACCTGTTAGATTGTTTGCCGAAAAATATAAGCTGAATAAGGTTTGCTTCTTATTATTTATAACATTACCACCAAAGCCCGCATTTAACAACGTATAGCCACGGGTGGCCGTTTCTGTTTGGTATGCGCTGAAGACATTTTTCTGAGCAGAAGTCGCATCCATTTCCAATTTTGCGTATACATTTTTAAGCGATCTGCCTGCATCTTTAAATTCTACCTGTAATTCTGATAGCCAGCGTGCAGGCGGGATGGTGGTCAGGTTCTCTGTTGAATCGGTTTTATACCCTGAAGTGCCGCGTACATATGAAACGGTATTTTTATAGTGAAGCCAGTCTAAAGGATGAGGATGAAAGTCGAACATAAATTCTGCACCGTACAAATGGGCACTGGTCTGAAAATATTTGAATGCGGAAAAACCTTCATCATTACCTATAAGGGGAATCGAATCACTGCCTGTAACAGAGCTCAGCTTGCGGGAGAAAATATAGTTTTGAATATTATTATAAAAAAGGCTTGCCGTAAGCGAAACATGTTCTGTATTTATGTCAATGCCGCCATCTGCCTGTAAGCTTGTTTCAGATTTCAGATTTGTATTTCCGTATTCATATTTGATAGTTCCCTCATGTACTCCATTGGCAGCAAGCTCTGCAATATTCGGGGCCCGGAAGCCTCTTGATATATTTAGCTTTGCTGTTACGGTGGAACTTACATCATAAGCAGCTCCTATGCTTGCAGATACATTGCCGAAGTTTTTATCAAATGGAAAAAATTTAATATTGCCATCTTCTTCAAAAAATTTGGAATTTATTTTTCTGTTATCATAACGGGCGCCGCCGCTTACCGTAAATTTATTATAGTTCTTTTTAGTATAGATAAATCCCCCGATATCAAATAATGAGTAAGCAGGAATCAAGACTTCATTTCCCAGGTTTTTATTTTCCTGTTGCATGCCGCTTACACCTACAGAGGTCTGCCACTTGCTGAGCGAAGGCAAAAAATATTTCACATCATAAGTAAAGCTTCGCAGATGAAAGTATAAACCTGGAATAGCAGGCTCTGTAATATCAGCAAATTCTTTACGCTGACTTAGTTGCCATCCCGCTGTTACTGAAATACGACCTCCATCTCCACGCAGATAAAAAATGTTATCTAAAACAAGCTTCTGATGGGTGATTCTTTGCCGGCCTATATATGGTTTATAAGATTTAAAATCTTTATTAGTTGCAATACCGATGCTGTCATCGCCATTAGTATCAGCTCCCACAATTTTTACAAACCGCCCTGTTGCATCATCACGTTCACCTTCTACCAGTCCTAATTTCTCATCAAACCTGCTATAGGTTAAATGGCTGTAGCCCCAGTTTTTATTTATCCCGGCTGATGCTCCGTAATCAATGTTATTAAATTTTGAATTAAATACATAGCTATCAAATTTATTTTTATAATCGTGTGCTGCTTTATAAGTGCCATAGGCATTCCAGTTAAACCCATTGATGTTACCGGCAATATTGCCGTTAAAAGCATATAGCCCGTTGTTGGTTTGATAGTTTGAATTTATGTTGCCGGTAACAGTTCCCTGTAAAACCGGTGTATTAGAAATTACATTTATTACTCCTGCCAAACCATCTGAGCCATACATTAATGAAGCAGGGCCTTTCAAAATCTCGACCCTGTCAACATTATAATCATCAATCTCAATACCATGTTCATCACCCCATTGCTGTCCTTCCTGTCGCACACCATTGCTTATTGTAAGCACCCGGTTATAACCTAAGCCGCGTATATAAGGTTTTGAAATAGCAGGACCTGTTGTTAATTGCATTACACCAGGTTGCTTACTAATAGCATCAATTATATTGGTAGATGCATTTTTGAAAATCTCTTCATGATTTACAATAGTTATAGGAATAGATGCATTTTTAATCCGTGTTCCACTGCTGAAACCTGTAACTACAATTCCTGAATTCTCTACAATGCTCTGGGTAAGGGTAAAATCTTTAGTCATGATACCTTTGATATCCACGTATTCAGTAAGGCTTTTATAGCCTACAAAGGAGATCTCTATAAGATGCCGGCCTACCGGAAGATTACTGATGATAAAAGTTCCGTCACTTTGCGAAGCAACACCTGTTTTTAAATCAGGAAAATAAATGGTTGCACCCGAAAAAAGTGCGCCGGTTCCGGCTGCTAAAACGTGCCCGGATAAAGTAACTTTTATTTCATTTTTTTTAATTGATGGTTGTGCAAATGATGAATGAAGGATAATACCGGGTATAACCAAAATGGCTAATAAAATAATTTTCATTGCTGTATTTTTAAAATTTTCAATAGATGCTGCTGAATCGGCTGGGATAGCGATTCAGGTAATAGGAGTTAATATTCTATGATTGAAAATTTACGGAGGGAGGGCCTCTGAGATCAAAGAAAAAGCGGGAAAGAGAGTGCAAGGAAAGCTTCCTGTAATTAGAGAAAGAGAAATATGTTGGTCTAATACTAACTACAATTAATGCAGTAGTAATAAAATTGGATTTAACCACCAGGTCGTCACACTGGCAATTAAAACCAGCCTTGCTTAATTGCTGGGTTTTTGTATTGCTTGATTTTGAAGTATTGTCTGTATGATTGGCCAGTAAATTATGCAGCGCTTTTTTGGGAGTAACACCCAATGTAAAAACACCGAGTAAGAAAACTGCGATAATTTTTTTTATGGTAAATCTTTTTTTCAAACCAATACTTTTTTTTAAAAATAATATCAGCTTATAATAGATACATTTTCATTGTCCTCTTTTTTAATTCCTGCCCCTTTAATTATTCTATAAATAGAAGCCAATATAAAAATTCCACCCAGCACAACTACTATAGATGATCCGGCAGGAAAATCATAATGAAAGGAAAAACCCAATCCAAAGAATCCCCCAAGTACACTAATAATAAGCGATATTGTTAATACCCATGCATTATTCTTTGTAATCATAATGGCAGAAACAGCAGGTATAATCAGGTAAGAAAAAACAGGAATTACGCCATTTATCTTTACCGCGAAAACAATAGCAAGTCCGATTGAAATATAGAACAGAAAGTTCCAAAGATTGAAAATGCCAACGAGGTGATTTACCCCGTTTGCAAACGATTCTGTTAATCCAAAAAATTTTCTAAAAAATATTAATTGCAAAAGTAAGATGGCGCCAAAAACAGATCCTATTAATGTTATCTGTTGCCAGCTTACTGATAATATATTTCCGAACAGAACTTCCTGTATATCTGAATCACCATGAGCAGTTTTAGAAATAAGTAATACGGTTAGAGCAGATGCGAATGCATACAGTATTCCTATTATCGCTTCCTGTTTCAACCTCTTATCCCGGATATTAATGAACGACATAAGCAATGCTCCGCTTAATGTAAAGATCAGTGGTATTGAAGTAAGGCCGGTACCAATAAATGCTGCAAATGCAACACCCAATGAAGATATCTGGCCAAGGGCTAAATCAACAAAAACAATTCCTCTTCCCACAACATGTACGCCCAAAAAAGATAGCAGAATTCCTGTAATAACTGCGGCTGTAAAAGCCTGTACCATAAATGGCAGTTGAAACATTTCAAACATAATCCAGGGGTTTAGAATTCTAAATATAAATCTTTCACCTCTATTTCAGTACCACTATTAATTGATCAATATCGTAATCAAATAAATCAAAGTAAGTTTTTATAGAAGGAAAGGCGCCTACTGATGTAGCCATCGTTAATTCTTTTACACCTGTCTGTTTGGCAACCACGTCAGATGATGATGTTGTAAAATAGGGTGATGAAATAATAACTTTAATATGATTAGCCTGTACTTCCTTTATCACCTTTACTAATTGGGATGGCGACGGAGGGATCCCTGGCTTGGGCTCCATAAAATCTACAATCTCTAAACCAAATCTCTTTTCAAAATACACCCACTCATTATGATATGCAATAATCTTAGATCCTTTATAGGACGCCATTTTTGTTTGCCATTCAGTCATCTTCGATGTTATCTTAATAAAAAACTGCTGCAGATTAGCTTCGTAAAAAGCTTTATTACC
>JBDSAQ010000164.1:0-4235 GCA_039922095.1 Ginsengibacter sp.
TAAATGTAACAGGAGCTTCAGATGTTCGAATAACGGTAAATAAAGAAATTTCTGCACATGCCACAGGGGCAAGCTCTGTTTTTTATAAAGGAGAGGCTGTAATGAAAAATGTTCGTACAACCGGAGCAAGCAGTATTGTAAAAAAATAAAGAAAGTAACAATTTTTATCTTCCAGTAATAGAAGAAAGTGGCTTGAATAATGTATTCTTTGCTGAGAACCGAATGATGTTATTAAGGGGAAGTAGAAATATATTTTCAGATACTACCTTACTACCTTTTGTAAACACTTATTTTATTTTTATCCAGGTTTCTTTTAACCCTTTCTCTTGTAAATATTCAAAGAGCGCTTCTGAATTTTTGCCGCCTATTTTTGCATGATGAAGCATAGTAAAGCCATGAGGCCCTTTTGCGAAAACAAGCTTTGGATATTCTTCCAGTACAGGTTTTACGAGATTAGTCTTCCCCAACATACATAAAACGAATAAGGTTACCCGCGAGCCCGCATCTATTAAATATTCAGCAATTTCTTTTTTACCTAAATGGCCGGCTCCCTCAATAGCAGATTCAAAATCTCCGTTACCCCAATCGTATTTACTAAATACCATATTAGGGTAATCGTTCAACATAGATTTTACTTTATCAAAATCACCCTCTTTTGCACCATGGCCCGCAACTACAAATTCCTTTACTAACTCTGTTTTATAAGGCTCAATGTCAGAGTAATCTTTTGAAAATGATTGAAAAGGATGGATCAACAAGGCTGTTGCTCCTGCTGCTGAATTAAGCAGAAATTTTTTTCTGTTCATTGGTTGATTTTTTATTTGAGAAGATTATTTTGGATAAATATACAATGAACTATCATTAAAGCGTATAGCATTTGATGAGTGGTTTACGAAATGTTGAAACAGGAATTCATCGGTAACCGCGGGTCTTATTCTTATCAAATTATAGATAATAATAAGGCTTAATTAAACTCTGCTAATTATAGTATCAGGGGAAACTAATAATACGGATTATATCTTTACTTTATCAGGTTTGTTGCTCTGTATGCAAGCAATTTTTTTTAAGTAACAGACAGATAGTTTTCTGTATAATCATTAAATATATAATTCACTTTTATTAACACAAGAATGATTAAACATTATTCACTGTACGGTTTGTGTTATTACATCAGGATGTAGAAAATTATGCATTAAGGTTCCTGCGATCGCAATGCAAACTGCGAGCAAAAATGCTGCTCCCCACCCTTTAACTTCAAAGCCGCCAAAAAGTTTATCTGCAAGTTTTATTATTACTGCTGTCACCACTAAGCGCACTAAAAATGATAATAAACCCAGGGTAAGAATATTCAGAGGCAACCGCAACAAAAATCCGACCGTAGCATTAAGAATGCCAATAACAAGGGCAACAGCAATAGCAGTGCCGTAGCTCTTAATATTTACTGAGGGCAATAAGGCTGCAAGTAAAAAAAGAACTCCGGCGTTTACCAACAATTCAAGTATAAAATTCATATCAGTTTTTTTATGAGGTTAAATTATTAAACCTGGAGCCACTTTAGTACCACAATTGATAACTGTTTGCATAACCATTAGTCATCTGTAAACTCTTCTTTAATGGTTTATTATTAAATGTTTTTGAAAATTAGGTTAAATCTGTGTCAGTATAAATTTATTTATCAGTTAAAAGAAAACCCGGGTCTTTGATAAAAAAATAATCATCGTAAATAACAGTTATTGTTTTACCATTTTTTGTATCAAAACATTTCATGCTGCTGCAATAATACGTACAGTGTACACCCAACGCAGACTTACAATTTTACAAAGGCTTTATACATGATTTTGTCATCGCTTATTATTTTTATTGTGTATACTCCATCTGCCAAAGATGACACGTTGAGTTGTACAACCTGAGCTGAACGGGGTTTTCGTATTGTTTTCATTATCACTCCTGAAGTTGATATAACTGAGATGATCATTTGTTTATCCTTTGGTAATCCTGTTGTATAAATGTTTAAAATATCATTGGCAGGATTGGGTACAAGGTTTAATGTTACAGAAGCATTTATATTGCTTTTGCTATTTTCAGAAGACACTCTGCTTACAAATGATACAAGTGAGTTAACTGTTATCGTTACTGTTTGAGAAGTGATAGCGGCACCGGAAATATAATATGCTTTTACAGTAATTGGATGAGTTCCCACAGGCGCATTTACCCAGTTCCAGGAATATGGCAGATATTTTTCAGTGGCCAGCAATGTTGCGCCATTATAAAACTCTACTTTACTTATTGCCCCACCTTCCTTTGAAGCTACCGCCGTGATCCTGACATCTGCAGGACTGTTGTAAGTGGCGTTATCAAGAGGATATACTATGCTTATCGTTGAAGGATTTACGGCAACTACTGTTACATGCACCGGCGCAGATACAGTAACAAGACCATCATTATCGTATGCTTTTGCGGTAACCTTACGTTTACCAATGGGTGAATTTTTCCATGTCCATGAGTAAGGCAAGTATCGTTCCGTTGCCATTAATTTTGTTCCATTATAAAATTCCACTTTAGTTATGGTACCATCTGCATCCAGGGCTGTTGCTGTAAAAGTAATATCTACAGGTCCCACAATGGTAGTGTTAGTGGTTGGGGCTATAATAGTTACAGATGGCGGCTGGGATAGCCCGCATCCTTCATCAATGTCTCCATCGCAATCATCATCAATGCTGTTGCAGATTTCTGTTGCACCGGGGTGAACCCCGCCACCTGCGGGACTATCATCACAATCAGTACTATTGCTTACATAACCATCAGGAGCAAAACATGCCTGTATTGTTTCAGATGGATTACCATAAGTATCGCCATCTGCATCACGGTAGAAAGTTGTTGTAACTCCTTCATCTGTTTGTCCATCGCAATCATCATCAATGCCGTTGCACACTTCTGTTACGCCGGGATGAACTGATGCGTGGGTATCATCGCAATCAGAATTATTGCTAACATAACCATCAGGAGCAGAACATTTCTGTATTGTTTCAGATGGATTACCATAAGTATCGCCATCTGCATCACGGTAGAAAGTTGTTGTTTGTCCATCGCAATCATTATCATAAGCAAGTACAAAATCACCAAAGGTATTTGTGGTATTGTTTATAGTACTAACAGGTTCGGTTGATTTTATTGAGCCGGGTAAAGTGGTTATGTCGCCTCCTATGTTTACCCATTTGTAGCCAGAGTCTCTTGCAATACGCTGGCGGGAAGGCTCTACAGCTCCGTCATCATCTGAGTAAGGAAGGGTTATATTAAGACTTGTAACAGGGCTTCTTTTTTGAGATGTTACGTTGTAATGCCTCAAGCTACTTACTTTTTTTATACTATTATCAGCAAAAGGTCTAAAGATAGGCGGCTGGTTAATTACCTGCACTTTGTACTGGTCTTCATAAGGAAATGCCTGTTTGCTTATAGTTAAGGTAACAGGTTTATAAATATTGTTTCTGCCAATGGGATAATTGAGGGTAAATATGCCCCGGGTATTAATAGGCAATGATAAAGGCCCGTTAACGAAGCTGGAATCGTTTCCGCCTTCCACCTTTAATCTATATGATGAAGGTGACTTAATAAGGCCTTTGCCCATAATATCAATTATGCCATTTTTCAGGCTTAACATATAGGTGATTTCAGCGGAATCAATAGTAAGCCTGCCGGGAGTATTCATATAAAGGGTATCTGTAGTTATCAGCCCCGTTATAGTTGTTGCTGTTTTATTTAGAATGTGCAGAGGTCCAAAATAACACCTGGTAAAATTAAGTGTCTGTGGGCTAGTGCCGGCAATATAAATAGGTGAAAAAATAGAAGAGTTTTCACCTGTAATGTTCCCCCTGATAAATACACTATCTCCGCCTCCCAGGTATCCGAATTTGCCCATTTGAATATCTCCATCTGCAATCAAATCATATCCTTTGCCATTGTTAAGCCCGAATTGTTGGTTAATAATAAGCTTGCCCCCTTTCTGAAGCCAAACCTGGTCGAGCGGAGTATAAGTAACCTTGCTCTTAGTTACTGTATGGCCCGGCCGGATTATGATGCTGTCATCAATATAGCGGGGAGGCAGAGTCGCATAGGTGAAACTATTAGGCCCGTTTTTAACTTCCCAGGTACTGGCATCTTCAAGATCGCCGCTCCAACGGGTTCTATAAACTTTAGGAGTATAGCATTCAATAAATGCATCCCACGAGCCAACATGT
>JBDSAQ010000165.1:0-5306 GCA_039922095.1 Ginsengibacter sp.
TTATTCGCCCTGTTTTAACCATTGAAGAAACAAGGCAGATTTTTGAGGAGCAGCTTTTGCAGTATGAAAGGGAACCTCAATTGGGACGCTATATGATAATTGAAAAAACAACTGATACATTTGTTGGGATTTTTATGCTGCGCAAACCATCGGGTTTGAACGGCATTGAAATTGGATACTCGTTTAGAAAAAAGGACTGGGGGCGGGGATATGCAACCGAAATAGTAAAAAAAGGAATTGAATTTATTTTTGATTTTACAACTTTTAATACTGTTTATGCATTTACAGATTTAAGAAACATGAATTCAAAAAAAGTGCTTACGAAATGCGGATTCATTTACCAGCGGGATTTTTCTGAAGATGGAAAAAAATCAAATTTATTTTCTCTTATAAAATGAGCGGGGGATAGCTCAAAAATATAATAACATTTTTATTTAACCTGTATATGTCCTATGTAATTATGTGGAGTTATTTCTTTCAATTCTTTTTTTAGGGCAGGGGAAATGTTTAATTCATCAATAAAATTAATCACTGTTTTTTTGTTAATCATGTTATTGCCTCTTGTAAGTTTTTTTAGCGCTTCATAAGGACTGGGATAATTTTCTCTTCTTAAAATAGTTTGTATTGCTTCAGCTACAACTGCCCAGTTATTTTCGAGGTCTTCATTTATTTTTTTTTCATTCAATATCAATTTATTCAAGCCTTTATTTATAGAAAGAAATGCAAGCAGGGTATGCGCTATAGGAACTCCTATATTTCTTATCACTGTTGAATCAGTGAGATCTCTTTGCAATCTTGAGACCGGCAGTTTGGCTGAAAGATGCTCCAGCAAAGCATTAGCCATTCCCAGATTACCTTCTGCATTTTCAAAATCAATGGGATTTACTTTGTGTGGCATTGCACTACTACCTGTTTCATTTTTATTTATTTTTTGTTTAAAATAATCCATGCTTATGTAAGTCCACAAATCGCGGCAAAGGTCAATCATGATGGTATTGATCCGTTTGATATTATCAAAATGTGCAGCAAGCATATCATAATGTTCAATCTGAGTAGTAAACTGTTGCCTCTGTAAACCCAGGTTATTTTCAATAAAACTATTAGCCAATTTTACCCAATTTATTTTTGGGAATGCTGCAAAATGAGCATTAAAGTTACCAGTCGCTCCGCCAAATTTTGCTGTAAACGGAATAGAATTAAATAACTTAAACTGGTTATCTATTCTCTCTGTAAAAACCATAATTTCTTTTCCAAGAGTAGTAGGTGATGCAGGCTGGCCATGGGTGTGTGCCAGCATAGGAATCTGCCCCCATTTTTTTGACAAGCTATGTAACGCCTCTTTTAATTTTAAAACTGATACCTGGTATTCGTTTTCTACCACTGCTTTCCACAATAAAGGAATAGCAGTATTATTAATATCCTGCGAGGTTAATCCAAAGTGGATCCATTCCTTTATCTCTCTTGCATTGCATTTATCAAATTCAGCTTTTAAAAAGTATTCAACAGCCTTTACGTCGTGGTTGGTAATCTTTTCAATTTCTTTTATTTTCTCAGCATGCTCAGTCGAAAAATTATTATATAATTTCTGTAAATATTTTTTTGAAGCAGGCTGTAGTTTAAAAAAACCATTATCATTTAAAAAAAATAAATATTCAAGCTCCACATATACCCTGCACTTTATTAAAGCAAATTCAGAGAAATATTTATCAAGGTGTTGAAGTTGGTGCCTGTACCGGCCATCAATAGGAGAGATTGCTGTAAGGGCTGTAAGTTGCATAGGCAAATATAAAAATTTGAATCCGGTTGCGTTGGTAAAATACGTAACCACCGGTTTCTCCTTATACAAATAAAAACACTGCCTTGTTATGATACCAAAAAAAGCGGCACCTAATATGCCGCTTAATTTTATAAATTAAAAAGAGAACTATTTTGCTTTTGCAAGGTCTATTTGTCCTATCATATTATTAACCACCTTTACCGCTTCATCAATGTAAATATCATTGCTAACTCTTTGAAGCCACTGTTTATTTTTTTCAACCTTATCTTTATCATCAGCTATTTTCATAGAGTCTGCAATAGGGTTTGTTACATTAAGATCAACTGCAAGTTTAGTTAAACTATCAAGTTGCTTAAAAGTAGTCCTCATCGTTTTCTGTTCCATTCTGAATTTATTTAAATTCAGCGAGTACTCCTTATCAATGTTTTTATCAAGCCATTTTATGTTTTCCCTAAGTTGTTTAAATACCGGACTCTTATTAAGTTGCTGATTGGCCATAGTAATTATGCTGCTTAAATTATAACCAGGTTTCCAGGTACTATAAGATGCCTGCGAAATTTCATCCCAGCTTAATGCATCCGGATTGTCTTTTTCACGGATTTTCAAATATTCAAACCTGTCAGGAATAATCACATCAGGGGTAACCCCTTTAAGTTGTGTTGCACCGCCATTTATCCTGTAAAATTTTCTAAATGTAAGTTTGATATCACCTAACCCTTCCGGAGTCTTATTCAATAAACTATTTTCTGCTTCGGGATCAAGAGAAATGCTTCTTTGCACCGTTCCTTTACCATAAGTTGAGGAGCTGCCTATAATTATTCCCCTGTTATAATCCTGTATTGCAGCAGCGAATATTTCAGAGGCAGAGGCGCTTTGCTCATCCACCATTACTGCTAATGGGCCGGAGTATAAAATATTTTTATCTCTGTCTTTTAAAATGCTTGATTTTTCATTGCGTCCTTTAACCTGGCAAATTGGGCCATCTTCAATAAACAAACCCGCCATATCTACAACATCGTATAATGAACCACCACCATTACCCCGCAAGTCCATTACAATCCCTTCAATATTCTGGTCTTTTAGCTTTTCCACTTCTTTAGCAACATCAACCGCACATCTTCTGCCATCGGGATGCTCAAAATCAGCATAAAACTCAGGCAAAAAAATGTATCCGATTTTATGTGCTCCATTTATAATAGCGCTTTTTGCAAATGTTTCTTCAAGGCTTATAACATCTCTTAAAAGACTAACTATTTTTACACTGCCATCAACTTTCTTTACGGTTAATTTTACCTCTGAATTTTTTTCTGCGCCCCTGATTAGTTTTACTGCATCAGTAATTGCATACCCGGTAACATCGACCGGTTCTGAGTTACCTTGCGCAATTTTTACAATTTCATCTTCAACCTGAATATTCCCCGACTTCCATGCCGGACCTCCGGCTACTAAATTGGCTACTTTTATCTTTCCATCGTCCTCTTTCAACTGTGCACCAATACCATAAAAGCGCCCGCTAAGCAATTCATTAAAAGATCTTTTGTCAACAGGTGCAAAATAAGTGGTATGGGGATCCATACTACTTGTTATTGCATTAACAAAATCACTGAACATATCATCTGGCTTATTGTGATTTTTCAAAGTTGAAAAATATCGGTCAAGTTGTTTGGTAACCTGGTTGCGTGCTTCCCTTTCCAGAACAGAATCTGCCTTTACAACAAAGTTAGGTTTACCGGCATTTTTTTCTTTGTCATCAAGCATATCAGAAAATCTTTGCAGCACCAAATATTTCAATCGTTTTTCTGCAAAATCGTTTCTCTCCTGTTCATTTTTTGGATAATTGCGTTTGTCTGCATCCAAAACAATATTTTCATCTTTGGTAAAGTTCAAAGGTTTGGAAAGAAAAGATTTATACCCTTTTGAAATCTCATCAAGCCGGGTTATATATATACTGCTAATGGCATAAAATGATTCCAGAGAAGAGCCATGTATCTCATCATCAATTTGTGTTTCAAATTTTTTAAAGGCATCTAAATCATTTTGCAAAAAGATGTATTTGTCAGGATCCATATCCTCAAGATATTTTTTGAAAACCTCCTTTGAGAATGCATCATCAATTTTTTTAGGACTATAGTGCCCTTCTTCTAAAATAATCCCGACATGACGAAGTATCTTTTCGTATTTGGATTTTGGATTGTCTCTTAACTTATCTCCCCGGCCCATTGTAGTATAAGTAAGAAATAAGCCAGCGGCGATAAATAAAAATAAAATAGGAATAATTTTTTTGCTCATAATAAACTGCATGGTTTTATACATACGTAAAAATAAATCAAAATGAATTTGGTATTTAAAAATACCATGTTTTATTAACAAAAGGTTCTATAAAACTGATGAATGGCATGCCGGCTTTTTTAAAAGTATAAACGTGGAATTCTGATGAAAATTACATGAGAAAAAAATAATTCGCAGTATTGCTGAAAGTCCTTCATTTATTTTTGAAACTCCTAATTACCGATATACATAAAATTTACTCCTTTCTGCACGTTTGAAATAGAAAGAGTAAGTCGCATAAGTAATATAAGGCCTTGAGAATCGCTTAAACAAAAAGATTCCCTGTCATGTGTCTAAATACAAAGAGGCTGTCTCATTACTTGAGACAGCCTCTTTGTATTTAGTTTAACCCGATTAAAGCTTTACAAATTTTTTGTACAAAATCTTATCTCCGCTTATAAATCTTATCGTATAAATTCCCTTTACGAGGGAAGATACATCCAACTGAATTGGCCCAGTTAAACTCCTTATTTGTTTTGTTTTCATTATTACTCCGGAAACTGATAGAACTGATAAAGTTGCCGGTTTATTCTTCTGTATTTCTGGTGTATAGATATTTAAAATATTGATAACAGGATTAGGTACCAATCTTATACTCACAGCATCATGCGAGGCTTTATTAGATGGAGTTTTAATGCTGACTACGGCAGTTTTGTTTTGGTTGCAAGGAGTAGCCGAATAGGTAAATACGATAGGTTCACCGGTGCAATCGCCGGCATCAAGTGCTCCATTATTATTCAAGTCTGTGAAAGGAGTAAGTGTCTGTATAACAGTTCCTCCGATATTTGGATTTTGAAGTGCAATTGTATAGGTACCCGCAGATCCAAGGAATTGGGGACCGGTAAGCAAACCATTACCGTCCAGGTATAAATTGCCATCTATAATTAATTTTCCGGAAGTTGTTGAAACATTTACGCTGTACAAATCAGAGGAATTGCTGCTGAAATAGCCTGACGTGTGATATTGCCCGCCATCACAAACAGTTAGACTGGCTGCCTCACCAGGATCAGCAATACCATTGTTGATATTGGCAACAGGAGTACCATTGAAATTATAACCAAATGTTGGTTTTGCATTACCAGGGTCATTATCGTTACAATCATCTACAGGAAGTTGATCCATTGTCCAGCCTACACCCGGACTGCCACATGAACGCATTGTTGCGGAAGCATGATGATCACCATCAGCATCTTTATACCAG
>JBDSAQ010000166.1:0-11322 GCA_039922095.1 Ginsengibacter sp.
TGCAAATGGAAAAGAATGTGTTGATCTTGTTATTCAGGAACAACCCAATATTATTCTAATGGATGTAGAGATGCCTGTGATGAATGGCATTGAGGCGACACATAAAATAATTGAGCAATATCCGGAAATAGGAATTATAGGATTTTCAATGTCTGGAGAAAGATATACAGTTTGTGATATGATAGAAGCTGGCGCAAGAGGCTATTTGCTTAAAAATACTCATAAAGATGAACTGCGGTTAGCCATAAGAAAGGTATATGAAGGTGGCTGCTATTATAGCAAAGAAGTATCGAAACACATTAACTAAGTGCGAGTTAATAATTTCTATTTATCAAATAAACTTAGATATTCTTTAAATACAAATATTCGATTGCGCTTATACCCGGTTTGCTCATTAAGTATTCCAAGATTATTGAAATCCCTAATTAGAGTATTTGCGGTTTGCTTAGTCACATCAAGATTTGTCATTACATCGGAAACCGTTACAACTGGTTTGCTGTACAAATAGGTAAGCAATGATTTAGCATTAGGTAATCTTTTTCCTAATGAAACAATTGTCTCCTTTTCAAGCTTATCTCTTAAGGCAATAATTTTGGTAAACGTGTCTATAGCATTTTTTGCAGTCTCAATTATACCTACAAGGAAAAATTTTAGCCATTGTTCCATATTGCCATTCACGGACACAGCCAATAGATTATTGTAATAGTGTTGCCTATTTTTTTCAATAAAATCAGACAGATATAACGTTGGTTTATTAAGCACTTTTTGGGTAATTAAGTATAACGTAATCAACAATCTTCCTATTCTGCCATTGCCATCAAGAAAAGGATGGATGGCTTCGAATTGGTAATGTGCAATCCCAATTCTGATTAAATGCGGTACTTGTATTTCTTCATTGTTTAGAAATTTTTCCAAATCACTTATGCAATCAGGTACAAGAGTATGATGGGGTGGCACAAAAACGGCGTCATTGAGTGTTGCCCCGCCAATCCAATTTTGGCTTGTGCGAAATTCGCCTGGTAATTTATTTTTGCCTCTGACGCCCTTTAATAAGATTTTATCTGCTTGTTTAATTAAACGTGAAGACAAAGGCAGCTTTCCGAGACTTTTGATTGAATGATTCATTGCCTCAATATAATTTTGCACTTCCTGCCAATCGTCTTTTAATTCAGGGCTAATATCTTTTGCCTCTAATACAGCTTCATCCATTCGGGTACGTGTTCCTTCAATCCGACTGGATTGCGTAGCTTCCTTTATTATGTGCATTCTTATAAAAACATCTACATCCGGAACAAAAGTTGAAAATGCGTTAAGCTCGCCAAGCTTTAAATTAGCCTCTTGCAAAAAGGTATTAATTTCAGGATTATTAATACTCCACTCCTTATTAATAAGATTAGGAGTAAAGCTTCTATAGCCATATTGTCTGGTAAAAGTGCCTGATTTATATTCCTTAACATTCACGTCATTCAAATTTACTAAAAAAATGCATAGTCAAAGAAACATGATTTGCTTTGACTATAAGAATACATAGTCAACGATGAATTCTATGTTATTATTTACCAAAATGACTCAATCCCGGGTCGCTAAGAACTCTTTCCATTTCTGACTGAATTATATCCTGAACATTAGGTGTGATCCTGTTAATAAAGTTGAACTCAAAAATTTTCATTGTGAGAGACTAAATGATCGTGATGCCTTAGGCAGGAACAGTAAACTAAGAAACGTAAAATTATTGGTTCGATGTTCCCCGAAAAGTTGACTTATGACGAATTTCAATGTCGAACCACTTGTGTTAATGAAGCGATTAACCTTATATACATGCTGGATAAAGAATTACCAAAAAAAAAGAATGTAACAAATCATAATATTTTAGAACAGGTGAACTGGCTGGGACACAACTCAACCATGTATTGAAAGATTTAAAACTTTTATGTGATTTATTAGCTGCATAAGAGTATCAGGTAGCCCCTATCTAACAAATGTCGAACTCTTTTTTAGGAGATTTGAGATTACTTGCAAGCCTGGCTGCCTGATCGATTGTAATATAGTAACATTTGCCAGAAGCTTTTTTGACGATACTGATAAAACTTTTTCTTAAAATCTTAATCTCTTTTTCGCTAAAAAACCAACATATCTCTCTGTTACTTTTCATAGATGAATTACAGCGCAATGTTAACTTCTCATTAATGACGGATTAAGTTGCCCTCCAGCTCTTCCAACGTTTGACCTTTTGTCTCTTTCACTTTTGATCTTACAAATAAAAAGCCCAGCAAACAAATAAAAGAATAAAAATAAAATGGTCCATAAGTGCCGAGCTTTTCTGCAAGAATGGGAAAGGTAAATACTAAAATAAAATAAGCTATCCACAAAGAAACAATGGCAACCGATGAAGCAACGCCGCGGATGTTATTCGGAAAAATTTCTGATATTAAAACCCATGTTACCGGCGCCAGAGAGCTTGCATAAGCGGCAATGGAAAGCGATACAAAGAGTGATACGTAGCCCATGCTCCACCTGCCTTGCAGTGCAACAGCCAAAGCAATGTAAAGCACAGATAAAGCCAATGAGCCAATCAGCATTAATGGCCGGCGACCTATCTTATCTACCTGCCACATAGCAACCAATGTAAATATTAAATTCACTATCCCGATGGCAACGGTTTCAAACAATTGCCTGTTGAGATTTGCGCCAACTGATGCAAAAATGGTGGAGGTATAATTGAACACAATGTTGATGCCGCACAACTGCTGAAATATTGCCAGTGTAATGCCTACAACCACTGCAGGACGGACAGCCTTATTAAAAACAGCCCGGTAACTTTGTTTGTTGTGGCCGCTTAATGATAAGGTAATATCTGCTAAAGTGCTCTCAGCAAATTGATGGCTTCCTATCTTCTCCAAAACTTTTTTTGCCTGTGCTGGTTTGTTTGCTTTTACCAGCCAGCGTGGACTTTCAGGCAACCACAACACACCGATAAAAAATAATGAAGAAGGAATAAAACCCAATCCAAACATCCAGCGCCACGAACCTGCTCCGTTATCAGCGAGAGAATAATTAATAAGATTAGTCACAAGAATTCCGATTACAATAGTTAGCTGGTTTATGGCAACGTTACGGCCACGGCTTTTTGCAGGAGATACTTCTGCAATGTACATAGGGCTTAACATTGATGCCATACCAACACCGATGCCTGCGGCAAAACGCATAATTAGAAAAACGGTTAAAGAAGGTGCAAATGCCATCCCTAAAGAAGATAATGCAAAGATAAATGCTGCCAATAATAAGCCAGGCTTTCGGCCGTATTTGTCCGCAACATTTCCTGCAATTAAGCAACCTGCAATACAACCCAATGCTAAGGTGCCTGTAAGAAATCCTTCCCACAAAGGGGTTAAAGCAAACTGTTGTTTTAAAAAAGGCAGTGCGCCGGAAATCACTGCAAAATCAAAACCGAATAAATATCCGCCTAACGCCGATATAAACGATATGCCAATAATATAAGCGTTGTTGTATTTTGCTGCCGGCATTATTATATTACCATTTAGGGTTTTATTTTATATCACTTCAATCAATATATTTTTTCACTTTACTTACCCATTGATTATATCCGGCTTCATTTAAATGCACCCCATCTTTAGTAAATTCTTTCTTCATTAAGTCATTATCATCTGCAAAAAAAGAGTGCAGCTCAATAAGTGAATATGTTTTTCTGCTTGCATGGTCTCTGAGGATATCGTTCGTCTCTTTAATTTTTGCAACTATATTTTGGGTTGTAGTTGGCAGTATAGTTTGAACATACACTTTTGTGTGAGAAGAATTTATTTTGATAACACGTGCTATTTCAATGATGTTATTGGCAACGTATGTGGCCGGTAAGGATGGGTTGAAGAGGTCGTTTATTCCAATGAGAATGAATACCGAAGCTGGCTTGAAATAATATATTTCTCCGAGTCTTTTTAATACTCCATCTGTAACATCACCGGAGATGCCCCTGTTTTTTACTTTTGGATTATTGAAGCGGCCCGCCCAATCACCACCGCCTTCTGTAATACTATTGCCCAAAAAAACAATATCCTTAAACTCAAGCGGCTTGTTTTTAAATTCTTTTATCTTTTCCGGATAATGCCCCTTGGTCCAATCTGAATGAGTGGGAATTTTCACATCGGGAGAAGGATAAAGGCTATCAGCTGTGATTGATGAAGGTTTTTGGTTGAACCCTTTTAACGAAGTGTTGCAAGCTGAATGAAGAAAAATAGCTACCAGCAAAATCAAATTTCTTTTGTGCATTTTCATGGTTTAATTATTTATATAAAGAGCTTAAATTATGGCAAGATATTTCATAAAATAAAGCGGTATTCCTGTTTCTGATCTGTTGCTGATGTATAATTAGTCCAAACAATATTGCTGCAATTATAATTTTGTTATATACAAATCATTCTCAAAAGTCAAGCCTAATCTTATACTCTGGTACCATGCTGATTTTTTTTATAGTTAGCAACTGCTTTGCTTCACCAAAATCCGGCACATCAGAAGGGTTAAGATCGGCAAGGTATGTAGCATCTTTTTGCAAGGGCCGGAAATAAAATATCATTTCTTTTGAGGCAGCATTAGGATAAAATTTCTTTAAACCAATTTGCCATGGAATACCTTTATAAAAATCATCTGTTACCAATTCGCCGTCAATAAAGCCCATGCCTGTATCACCGGTATAATTTATCTGCATAAAAATATCATTTAAGTTATTCAGGCTGGCTGGCAACTTCACAACATATTTTCTCTGGCCTGCCATTCTTGTTTCAAGCGGTATCTTTATTTCTGGCATCGAAATATTAAATACACTAAAAGCAGCTACTGGAGTGCTTTTCATGACAGTACCATTATCTACCCTTGGAGCGGTGTTTATTTTTGGATAAACAGATAACGTGAAATTATTTTTGCCGTCACTTAAAAGTGTGAAGGAATTTCCATCTTGTAAAACAACTGCGTCAGAAAACAAAAGCGATTTTATTCCATTAAGATTAACTACGTAAGATTTTAAAGCCAGCAATTTATCAACCACAAGCAACTTTGTTTTTTTGCCTTTAATTTTCAATGTAAATTCAGAAGTATTCAATATGCATTTTACCAATATACTTTTAGAATTTTGCTCTATGGTAACACCTGAATTTTTCTCAATAGCAACACCTGCAGTTTTAGTAAAAGAGAATTCTGCGTTAACACCTTCTGGCTTAAAGAATACATAATAAGGCTGAGCGGCATTGTCACTCTTCATCATTAATTGAGCAGTGGCATAATTTATATTTGCTCCATTGACGTTTAAATTGAAAGGAAAAATTGCATTCTCATCTCCTTTAATATTAAATCCCCCGGACTCTGGTATCAACACATCACCATTAGTAGTTTTAATTTTTACCTGTATATTTTTTTTATCAGTTGTAAGCGTATCATCCTGGAAATTGTTGATGAATAAAAACCCGGAGTTATCTTTTTCTCTTATTGCATAACGCAAGTCGGTTATATTATCCTGCCTTAATGTTGCGGCGTGGGCAGGCAATATGGTTTGCATCGGACCAAGCAAATCTCCAAAATCATTCATAAAAAAATGAGACAGCTTTAAGCGATGGAAGCCTTCTCTCACCTGGCCAAATTCACCAATGGGCGCCTGGAAATCATAAGAAGTTTTTGGCAGTCCGTACGCTTCATCACTGAAAAAATATTCATCACCTTTTGGTGTAGTTCCTCCGTGATACATATAATATCCTACACCATTTGCGCCGCTGCCAAGGCAGCGGTTTACCATTGCATCAAAACTTTTTTGCGCAGCTATAGGCCGTCGCGTATAAACAGACATAATACCTGAACCCATTTCTGCAGGCAATGCAGGATAGTCTTCCGGCTTGTATCTTACCGGGGCATAATCGGGGTTTTTGTGTATGTCCTTGTATAAAAAGAAAGGAGACAAATCTTTTTTCTCCGTCCAAAAGGGATAGGCATAAAGCGATGTTACAGGTATTGACTCATTTGGTATAATTGCTGCATTGCCCCATCCGGTTGCGGTGTACAAAGGCACGTTCATGCCGGCTTTTACTGCCAGCGATTTTAAAATTTTCATGTGGTTATTGCCGAGGCTTGCATAAGGATTATTTTCTTTGGAGATTCCAACGCCTTGCTGCGTCAATGCAATGTCTTGTTCAGCACCCGTCCAATCATAAGGCTGGCCAGGATAGGTTAACCCCCAGGGCGCTGCCGAGTGCTGGTATTCATTTTCAATTTGAATACCAATGATAGGCCCGCCATCTTTAAAATACAATCCTTGCAATTGTTTTCCAATTTCATTGTACAGCTTTTCTACATAAGATAAATAGCCGGGGTCATTTGAGCGTATCATTACAGGCTTGCCCATCAGCCAATCAGGAAGGCCGCCGCTCCTTATTTCACCATGACAAAAAGGCCCGATGCGAACGAGCACATAAATATTATTCTTTATGCAGAGCTCAATAAATTTTCTTACATCCCTGTCACCATCCCATCTGAATTGCCCTTCCTTTTCTTCATGAATATTCCAGAAAACATAAGTTGCAATTACATTAATGCCACCAGCTTTTATTTTTTTTATTTCTTCATCCCAATATTGATTAGGGTAACGGGAGAAATGAAATTCTCCCATAACCGGCAACCAGGGTTTATTATTTAATGAAACATAAAAATTATTAACTGAAATTTTATCACCGTTTGAATTAGTGCCGCCCAACTTTAAATGTTCTGAATCAATTTTAAATGACGGCACATCTGTATTGATCTCATATAAGTTTGTTTGCGAAATTGCAGGCGATCCAAACGAAAGGATTAGTAACAACAGAAAATATGATCTTGATTTATTCATTTTATAAAATTATAGAAAGCATGGAACCATAGGCTCTTTTAGTATATTCTTATTCTTATTAAAACCAAAAACCAGACGGCCAAAGGGTCTGCTATATGAAAGACCCATGGCCGCTGGTTGTATTGAATCCAAAAATATTAATAGCCTGGTGTTTGAGTTAATTTTCCTTTACTGGCATCTAAAGCATACCGTGGTATAGGAAATAGAAAGTTAGAAGCCGCCGGTGGCGGGGTTTTGCCAACAGACTGTAAAGCTGTCTGCCAAACACCATGCCTTACCAGGTCCATTTTTCTTTGCCCTTCCAAATATAATTCCCACCCTCTTTCTCTTAAAATGGCATCATCAAATGTTTGCTTTGTAACAATGTCTGCGGCAGCTAAATCACCCATTCCGGCCCGATGACGAACATCATTCACCAGCTTTTGTGCTTCAGCAGTTGGTCCGCTTTGATTATTAATTGCCTCAGCCAGCATCAGCATTACATCAGCATAACGGGCCAATGGAATATCATTGCCATGAAATGCCGGTGATGCATCTTCATCAGGATATTTTAACATTAAAGCGCCTTTTAAACCATTTGCCCTGTTGTGTAATTGCCCGCTGGTGCTGGTGTATGAAGCAATAAGCAGTTGCCTTCTTGTATCTGATGGATCAAAGGAATCATAGAACTTCCAGGTGGCAGTATATACCTGTGCCCATCCACCGCTTTTTTGTGTAATACCAGGGCAATCACCAAGCGTGTAATAAGTGAATGCGTTCATGTTTCCATTTGCATCGCCCCCATCTGCTTTGGCATCTACTGATAATGCGTAAATGGTTTCATTATTTCGTTCTGTAGCTACCCTGAAAAGATCCCTGTAGTTGGGTTGAAGACTGTAGCCTAAAGCAACAATTTCTCTGCCTGCACTTTCAGCCTTAGGCCAGTTTTTTTCGTTAAGATATAAGCGCATTAAAAAAGTTAAGGCAAGCCCTTTATTAAACCTGCCATACACCGAAGCATTTTTAGGCAGGTTATCTGCGGCGTAGCGAAGATCAGCTGCAGCCGCTGCAACATAGGCATCTCTTGCCGGCCTTGTAAGATCATATTCAGCCTCAGTGCCAACTTTAGCAGGATCGAGAATTACAGGCACCGGTCCATAAATATGCAGAAGGTAATACATGAGCCATCCTCTTGCCATTTTAGCTTCTGCCATCCATAAACTTTTGTTTGATGGGCTGATATTTGTAGCTGCATCAAGATCACCAATGATTTTTGTAATGCGTGTGATAAAACGGATCTGCTCAAAATGATTTTTACCTCTTGGCCAGCTTTTTAAAAAATCAAAATTTGCTGTGCTGAAGCCTGTAAAAAAGCCGCCCCAGTCCATAAATTTTTCCATGATGTCTGTAGGCGCATCAAACATTTGAACAGTATTGAATTCATATCCATGGATACAATATTCTGCCTGTGTGCCGTTTAAATATTGCCAATGCGCCTGGAAGGGTTTATACACTTCTAATGTATAAGATTCAAAGTCTGCCTCTGTTTGCGGAAAGTTTGCAGGCGATAGTGAACCAAGCAGCTTCGGCTCAAAATTCTTTTTACATCCGCCGGCCAGCAGTGCGAATGATGTTAGCAGTATAAGAGAATATTTTTTCATATAGAATAATTTTACTTTTTAGAAATTAGTTTTTATGCCAAGAGAAAAAGTTCTTGCTATAGGATATGGCGCTGGTGCACCTTTTACGCCACGGGTCAATAATTCAGGATCGCCGATTTTATAATTCGTAATGATAAATGCGTTTTGAACATCAACATAAATGCGCAGGCTTTTTATATATTTTGTAATAGAACCGGAGTTTATTGTGTATCCCAATGTGATATTCCTGCATCGGATGAAATCGGTTTTTTCAAGTCTTGTATCCACACCTGCAATAAGGCCTAAGGCAGATTCATTGTATGCCACGCCTGGCAAAGTGCCTGATGGATTGGTGGTGGTCCATACGTCTGCATTTTGTGATATGCCACCTGAGCCACTTAATAAATTTGCAGGATTGCTCCATTGGCTGTTATAATTATAACCATATCCGCCGTACTGGGCATAAAAAAATACACCAAGGTCAACAGCTTTAAAGCGAAAAGTATTTCCAAAGCCAATAGATGCTTTTGGATCTACATTAAATCTTACCACATCAGATGCATCTAATGTTTTATCACCGTTAACATCAACAAATATTGGTGACCCCGGTTGCTTTGCTGCTGCAGGTTGCCAGGTGGATGCAGCCTGCCCGATCTGTAGAAGTCCATTCGTTTTAAAAACATAGATTGTATTTACAGGGTCTTGAATTTGCGCTCCCTGTTGCAGATCAGTGTTAGGAAATCTTTCTTTCCATGTCCAGCTAAAGTGAGAAAAATTAATGATGCTGCTCCATTCAAAATTAGCAGAGCGGTAATTTGTAGTATTTAAACCGATCTCAAAACCCTGCCTAACCTGGTGTGCACCGTTTACAGGCTCTGTAGAAATAAAAGATAACGGTCCTGTATTATTATCTGTTTTTAATATCCGGGTGAGATCATCTTTAAACCAATCCACAGAACCGGATATCCTGTCTTTTATCAAACTAAAATCAAGACCTATATTTTTCATAATGGTTTTTGGCCACTGCAGGTTTTCATGGTTCAATGCATTTTGATAATAGGCGGTATAGTTTGTTGAGCCATCGTTAAAACTTATTACAGAAGGGTCTGGAATAAAAGTTGCATACGCAAGCGTTGCAAGATCAAGAGATCCAACTACACCGATACTTCCTCTTAATTTTAAAAGCCCAATGGCTTTAACGTTTTTTAAGAAAGATTCATTAGAAGCTTTCCACGCAACAGATACACCGGGAAATCCTGCAAACTTATTTTGAGGAAAAAAATTGCTGTATCCATCATAGCGATAAGAAACAGACACAACATACCGGTCAACAAAATCAAAAGACGCTCTTGAGAAAAGCGAACGCTTGTTATCGTAAGTGTTATAAGATGAAACATTAAACTCTTTTCCTGAAGACAAAGCTGTTGTGCCGATAGCATCTTTCATATCTTTTGCTTCTTCAGTGAAACCATAAGAATCACGTGGATAGGCGCCTACACCTGCTACTGCATCTATATTTACAAAATCAGGGAAAGATTTTTTAAGGGCGAGATAAGCTTCCATTGTTTGATACTGCCTGTACGATTGTGTTAGAGCGCCACGTGTTCTGAACTGCTGATCAAAATAGGTTGTAGAAGGAATAAAGAAATTACGTGCGGCCTGCTCCGTGTTATTACCATACAGCACCCGCCCGGTTAGCAGCCCTGGTATAATATTTATGTCCAGTGATAAATTAGCATACAGGGAATTGTAGTTTGTTTTATCTTTTATATTTAATAAAGAAACAGGATTGCCTGTGGTATTAAGCGGAGTAAGTGAATATTTTCCTGCACTATCATAAACAGGTATGTTAGAGGGGTAATTAAGAGCAGCCTGCAGAGCGCCAAAATCCTGGGCTCCGGCGCCACCTTGCTGCCAGCCTGCAGTGGAATTTTGGTAGTTACTTCTTGATCCGTTTATATTAGTGTTTAAGGTTAAAAATTTTGAAAGCTTTACAGATAAATTCATCTTACCTGTATATTTTTCGAGCCCAGACCTTTGAACCGTACCATTTTGTTTAAAATAATTTCCTGAAAAATAGTAGGTCACTTTATCAGTACCACCATTAACAGCAACGGTATGATTAACTACATTTCCATTTCTTAAAATGTAGTCTATCCATCTTGTGCCTGCGCCTGCATTTTGTATTTGTGCATCAGTATAAGATGGCGTAAAACCAGCGGCTGCATTGGGGCCAAAGGGAGCCATGTTCTTACTTAAAAGATATTGATCTTTGCGGGCCTCATTATAATACTTCATGTATTGAGAGGCATTCAAAGGCTCAAAGTAGGCCATGTTCTTTACGATAGAATGGCTGGCATCGTATGCAATATTTGATTTTCCCGAAACACCTTTTTTAGTGGTGATAAGAATAACACCATTAGCTGCAGCTACACCGTATATAGAGGCGCTGGCATCTTTAAGCACTTCAATAGATTCTATGTCATCAGGATTTAAACCGGCAAAGCCACCTCTTCTTACACCATTTAATTCACCTCTTGTAATGTTGCCAATACCAGGCTCAAGGCCTTCGTACGGCATAGCCACACCATCCACTACAATTAAAGGATTACCCCGGCCTCTTATGGCAAGATTAATATTTCCTCCAGGCTCAGCGCTTTGCTGCACTACACGCAGGCCTGCAGCACGGCCAAACAGAAGCTGCGCCACAGAATTGTTTGCAGCAGAAGGCACATCCTTAGGATCAATTTTGGCAATTGAAAGCGTAAGATTTTTTCTTGAAGTGCTTCCATAACCGATCACTACCACTTCATTCATACTTGT
>JBDSAQ010000167.1:0-4497 GCA_039922095.1 Ginsengibacter sp.
ATTTGTAGACATTGTAAAATGTGTTTAGAACTACAAGTTGCTTTTTTCTTTTAAAACCTTCACTATACTACTTTTCCACCTATGTGTATTACTCCTTAACTTGACGCCAATGCGATAGCTATCGGGATAGGTGGGGCTTTTTATCTCATAACAAAAGGATAGCGATTATAATGCTTAAGGGCAATACCTGTACCTCTAACAACACTTTTTAAAGGATCATCAGCAATATGAACAGGCAATTTTATTTTTGCGGCAATTCTTTTGTCAAGTCCTCTTAATAATGCTCCCCCGCCTGTTAAATACAATCCTCTTCGATAAATATCCGAGGCCAATTCCGGAGGTGTAGTTTCCAGCGCTTTAAGAATGGCTTCTTCAATTTTAAAAATTGATTTATCTAATGCTTCAGCAACTTCCTGGTAACTCACAAATATCTGCTTAGGAATACCTGTTACAAGATCCCGGCCATTTACAGGTATATCATCAGGCGGATTTTCCAGATCTTTCATGGCTGCGCCTATTTGTATTTTTATTTGTTCAGCTGTGCGCTCCCCAATTAAAAGACTATGATATCTGCGTAATGCTTCCATAATATCTGCCGTAAATTCATCACCGGCAATTCTTATTGATTGGTCACAAACTATACCGGCTAAAGCAATTACTGTTATGCCTGTCGTACCACCTCCAATATCAATTATCATATTACCCACAGGCTCTTCCACATCAATACCAATGCCGAGGGCCGCAGCCATAGGCTCGTGCAGCAGATAAACTTCTTTGGCACCGGCTTGTTCTGCGCTATCTCTTACTGCCCTTTTTTCCACTTCAGTAATACTGCTTGGTATGCAAATCATCATACGCCAGCTTGGCGGAAACCAAGGCTTTTTGGGATAGATCATTTTTATCATTTCCCTTATCATTAATTCAGCAGCATTAAAATCTGCTATAACGCCATCTTTAAGGGGACGTACAGTTCGGATGCTTTCGTGAGTCTTTTCATGCATCATCAACGCCTTTTTGCCAACTGCCAGAAGATTTTTCGGATTATTTCGATCTAAAGCAACAATTGAAGGTTCATTAACAACTACAACATCATTATGAATTATGAGGGTATTGGCTGTACCAAGGTCTATTGCAATCTCCTGCGTAAAAAAATTAAAAAGGCCCATGCGGAAGGGTGAAAATTAAAAAAATAATTAATGTCTGCAAAGTTGAAGGAATAATTTGAATTAACAAGGTCAAACATTTGACAGTAGCGTTCACCAAATGAATTAAAAACAATTTGTATAGATAATTTTGGTCAGGTTGCTGATTGGTTACCTGATAAATTCATAGCCAATATCTTTGCGGTAATACATTTCGTCAAAATAGATCTGGCTTAAAATTTCTTTAGATAACTCAATGGCTTCTGTAAGTGTATCTCCGAGGGCAGATACTGCCAGAACCCGTCCCCCATTGGTAACAGTATTTCCATTTATTATTTTTGTACCTGCCTGAAAAACCATAACACCGCCATCTGCATCAATATCTTTTTTTGACTCCGGATTTTCCAGGTATCCGAAATCAATGATTTTCTCTTTCTCATATTCACCGGGGTAACCTCCGCTAACCGCCATAATTGTAGCTGCATGCCGCGGATCAATTAATATTTTTTCTTTATTCAACGTCTGCTTTTCTGTTGCGATAAATAATTCTACAAGATCATTTTTTAAACGCAATAAAACCACTTCTGTTTCAGGGTCGCCCATCCTGCAATTGTACTCAATTACAACAGGCTCATCATCAACTTTTATCAGCCCTATAAAAATAAAGCCTTTATAAACTAAATCTTCCTGTTGTAAGCCCGAAATAGTAGGTTCAATGATTTTAGAAATTACCTTTTGCATAAATGTTTCGCTGGCAAATGGCACTGGACTTATAGCTCCCATGCCCCCGGTATTTAATCCTGTATCACTTTCGCCGATTCTTTTATAATCTTTTGCTTCAGGAAACAGCACATAATTTTTACCATCTGTTAATACAAAAACGCTCATTTCAATTCCGGATAAAAATTCTTCCACTACCACTTTTTTTCCGGCATCGCCGAATTTTGCATCCTGTATCATAAGCTCATATTCGCTCATTGCCTCAATCTGATGCTGGCATATTGATACCCCTTTCCCGGCGGCTAATCCATCAGCTTTTAGTACAACAGGTAAAGCATGATTTTTTATGTACATTAAACCATCATTATAATTATCTGCATCAAACTGCCGGTAAGAGGCAGTAGGAATATCGTGACGCTGCATAAAAGCTTTTGCAAAAGATTTGCTGCCCTCTAATTGTGCCGCCTTTTGAGAAGGCCCGATCACTATAATACTTTTTAAGGCGTTATCATTTTTAAAATAATCATAAATGCCATGTACAAGGGGGTCTTCGGGACCAACAAATAATAATTCGATTTTATTTTTCAGGCAAAGATTTTTTATAGATTCAAAATCATTTAATCTGAGGTCTGTATTTACACCAAACTGCAGAGTGCCTGCATTTCCGGGGGCAATAAATAATTTAGTGCAAAGTTTACTCTGGCTGATCTTCCAGGCAAAAGCATGTTCCCGGCCCCCGGAACCAAGGATAAGGATATTCATTAATTAAGAGTTTAGGTTTTACACAAATCACCCATTTGAAGAATAAGTGTTTTTATGTATGGAGGTCAAAAGTATATTATCAATCTGTAATCATCCTTCCGTTCATATAATAAACAAAGGTGCACTAATTAAATTTTAATTAAAAAGAGGTATGAAATTTATCAGTAATTTACAAAACGTAAAACATTGCATATTATATAAAACTTTTCTATGGAAATAGCTGATGCAGTAAAAGCGAAACATCCCAGGGCATTATACATACTTTTTTTTACAGAGATGTGGGAACGTTTTTCTTTTTATGGCATGAAGGCTTTATTACTTGCTTACATGGTGACGCAATTGAAGTTTGATGAGCCTAAAGGTTATGCAATACTTGGATCTTATGCTGCGCTTGTGTACACGATGCCAATATTCGGGGGCATGTTAGCAGACCTATTTTTAGGATATAGAAAAGCGATAATGTTTGGTGGCATATTAATGACATTAGGCCACCTGATACTGGCTATTCCCCAGGACTGGAGTTTTTTTTATGGCATGGCTTTTATAATTTGTGGTAATGGTTTTTTTAAGCCTAACATCTCAAGTATGGTAGGTACTTTGTATGCTCATAATGATCCCCGGAAAGACAGTGCATTCTCCATTTTTTATATGGGTATAAACATTGGTGCAGCACTTGGAGGATTACTATGCGGTTATGTTGGAGAAAGGATCAACTGGCACTATGGTTTTGGCCTTGCCGGTATATTTATGATTGTAGGCCTGATTGTTTTTTCTCTTGGAAAAAAAGTATTAAAAGAAAAGGGTTTACCTCCGAATGAGGCTGAGCTCAATAAAAAGCAATTTGGTTTTATTACAACTCAGCATATTATTTATCTGGGTACGTTAGTTGTTATTCCATTAGTTGTTACACTTTTTAATGTGTATGAAGTGATGAATTGGATTATGCTTACGTTGGGAGCACTTTCAATTTTTTATATCTTATCCGTGGGATTCAAACTTGAAAAGGTTGCAAAGTTTCAATTGTTTGCAGCACTCATCATGATTATTTTTTCAATATTGTTTTGGGCTTTTTACGAACAGAATTCCGGCTCTTTAAATTTATTTGCTATCCGAAATGTTGATATGAATGTGCTGGGCTACAATCTTCCGGCATTATCTGTCAACAATTTTTTGCCGCCTGCCTGGGTTGTAATACTAAGTTTCTTTTTCGCATGGTTATGGACCTGGCTTGGCAAAAGAGGAAAGGAACCATCAACCCCTTTGAAATTTGCACTTTCTTTTATTTTGGCAGGAATAGGGTTTTATGTTTTTTATTTAGGTTGTAAATTAAACAGCAACACCGGCTTAATATCAATGTGGTCATTTGTTTTTGGCTACTTCTTTCTTATTTGCGGAGAGCTTTGTATATCTCCAATCGGGCTTTCAATGATTACCAAGTTATCCCCCAAAAAAATTGTTGCTATGATGATGGGCATATGGTTTTTTGCAACTGCTATTGGAGAATTTCTTGCAGGAAAAATTGGAGCTATGATGAGTATTCCCAAAAACATCATTGAAGCCGCAGACCCTTTGCAATCATTACCATATTATGCCGGTATTATTAGTAAGATCGGTTTAGTTTCAATAATTATAGGCTTTGTATTAATTTGTTTTGTGCCTGTTTTAAGAAGATGGATGAATGATGTTAAGTAAGATGCCACATATCTTAATTATTAATTCTTTAGTAATGATTAACGGGGAACACTCACAACTTTAAATTTTTTTTATGCCTGAAAAAAAAGTATTTACCCCCTTTGTGCCTGCTGATACTTTAATGAAAGAGTTTACTATAAAGGCGGTGCTGATCGGATGTTTAATGGGAATGTTATTTGGT
>JBDSAQ010000168.1:0-9186 GCA_039922095.1 Ginsengibacter sp.
ACTCATTTTCTTTTTAACAGACTGACCTGCTGAAAAAATCGGTGAGAGTTTTAAAAAAAGAAGGGTTTTCTTGCAGACACTATGTACATATAAATTTTAACCGTACCTATCTCAAAAATAATAACTCTCTGTATTTTGGAAGTTCCCATAATTTGTCATCAACATACAATTCTAATTTATCTACATGATAGCGGATTTCATCAAAGCATGCCTTAACCGTATCACAATAAGCAATTGCTTTTTCCCTGGTATCGGCAATTTCATTAGCTACCTTGCGGGCTTCTATCATAGCTTCTACTTTATCACTCATTGCACCAATATGTTTTGATGTTTCTTCCAGGATCTGCAATTGATTAGCATGAGCACTTTTGGCTAACCCTACTTCTTTTAATCCTTTAATATTTTCAATTAAAATATTTTGGTATTTAACTGCTGCAGGCAAAATATGATTAGTAGCAAGATCACCCATTACCCTTGCCTCAATCTGAACTTTCTTAATATAATTTTCTAAAAGAATTTCATGACGTGCTTCTAATTCAATGTGAGTTAATATCTTATTGCTTTCAAAAAGCTTTTTTGCTTTATCTGTTACAAGTGCATCTAATGCAAGAGGTGTGGTTTTTACATTTGGCAGCTTACGTTTTGCAGCTTCTTTTTCCCATTCTTCACTATAGTTATCGCCTTCAAACAACACAGATTTACTTTCCACTATATACTTTTGAATTACCTGCATAAGTGCAATTTCTTTCTTTTCGCCTTTTTCTATAATTGCATCTACCTCTTTCTTAAAGGCTACAAGGGTATCAGCTATTATAGCATTTAAAACGGTCATTGCTATTGCACAATTTGCTGATGAACCTACTGCACGAAATTCAAATTTATTACCAGTAAATGCAAATGGTGAAGTCCGGTTCCGGTCTGTATTATCCAGCATTAATTCAGGAATACTTTTATGTATATCAAGTTTTAAGATGGCTTCATCCTGCTCATCAAACTTACCACCCACACGGCTTTCAACCTGGTTTAGAACATCTGTTAGATACTTACCTATGAAAATGGAAATAATCGCAGGAGGCGCTTCATTTGCTCCCAGGCGGTGATCGTTCTCAGGCGAAGCAATAGCAGCTCTTAGTAAGTCAGCATAGTCATGCACCGCTTTAATTGTATTAACAAAAAAAGCAAGAAACATCAGGTTTGATTTTGGCGTTTTACCAGGGGAAAGAAGATTAACCCCGGTGTTGGTAGCCATACTCCAGTTGTTATGTTTCCCGCTGCCGTTGATGCCTGCAAAAGGTTTTTCATGCAATAGAACAACAAGGCTATGCCTTTTGGCAACTCTTGTCATTATATCCATTAGCAGGGTATTATGATCTACTGCTAAATTTACTGATTCAAAAATTGGAGCACATTCAAATTGAGAAGGCGCTACTTCATTATGCCTTGTACGTAATGGTATACCTAACTTATAAGCCTCGGTTTCATAATCTCTCATAAAGGCATATATTCTTTCAGGTATTGAGGCAAAATAATGATCTTCTAACTGCTGTCCTTTTGCCGGGGCATGTCCAAACACTGTCCGTCCGGTCATCACAAGGTCGGGCCGGGCATTGGCCATACCGGCATCAATTACAAAATATTCCTGCTCCCAGCCAAGTGTTGGGTTTACCTCAGTAATGTTTTTATCGAAATACTGGCCTACTTCTATTGCAGCTTTATCCAGCGCCACCAATGCTTTTAATAAGGGTGTTTTTGTGTCTAACGATTCCCCTGTATATGAAACAAAAATGGTAGGTATACACAATGTTTTTCCTTCGCCAATTTCCATTATAAAGGCGGGAGATGAGGGATCCCATGCTGTATATCCACGGGCTTCGAAAGTTGCTCTTATACCACCGCTTGGAAATGAAGAGGCATCAGGTTCCTGCTGTATTAATGCAGCCCCGTCAAATTCTTCTATAGATGAACCATCTCCTTTTATTGTAAAAAAAGAATCATGCTTTTCTGCTGTGGCACCGGTTAATGGCTGAAACCAGTGTGTGTAATGTGTAACACCTTTTTTTTCAGCCCAGCCTTTTAAGCCGGCAGCTATCTGCTCACCCATTTTCCGATCTATTTTAGTACCGGTTTTAATAGAATTCCTCAAGCTTTTATACGCCTCATCACTTAAAAAATCACGGGCTGTACTTATTGTAAAAACATTTTCACCGAATATTGCGGTGATTTTTTTTGATCCTTCAACCGAAATTTTTGTAGGATTTGCTGTTAAATTATTAATTGCTTTTAACCTTAATGACTGCATAAGTTTTTAGTTTTGCTGTAAAAAAACGAATATTTCTGAATAAAATCAATTCTTTTTTTCAGAATAAGGTATATTAATGATATTTAAAGAATAAATATCTTATATTATTTTTTAAAATAATGTAATAGGTATATAACCTTTTTTTATCAATTAAACAACTTAGCGGGGTAATTACAAAAGGGAAATAAATACTCCGGTACCTTATTAATGCCCCTAGAATTGGAATAGTATAGCCTATAATAAGATACATAGAAAGTGTAAAAAAAATGCCATAATAAATAAAACCATGATTCAAAAAATTTCTCAAGGGCAAAATTATATATCCTAAAAATAAAATTTCATAAATTAATATTTCAAGGGCGGCTGGCACATACAAAAATTTTTTACTCTCTGATATGTAAGGCCTCATTAAACTGTGATTCAATGCCTGCGGAGCGTTATTTAAAAAACTTCTGAAATTAGGAAACAAAGGGTTAATATTTATTGAAGAACCCCCGCCTTTGGCAATTTCAACAAAAGTTAACTGTCGTTCAGAAACATACTGGGGTAAATCCAATTTCGGATGAATAAATTTCAATGAGAAGAAAACAACACCAAAAAAAACATACGCTGTAATAAAAGCGGGTAATATGGGTACCTGTTTTTTTTCAGCGATCACCCAAGCCGTTAAGGCAGGTATAATTGTTATAAAAACAAAGTTCCGGAGTAAAAAAATGAGGGATAAGCTTAGAAAAATATAAAGAACTCTTTTTAAAGTAGCCCCCTCTTTATTTAATATGCAGAACATATTAAAACACACCAATGCAATAGCAAGAAATATAAGTCCGTCACGATGAATGCCACTGGTGAAATATAGAAAAGAGGGTAAAAGAAAAATGGTAATTATAAGTGTATTTCTTCTCTCAGTAAAAATCTGAATAAAAATTCTATATAAAGCAACTGAGCCAAAAAAAATAAGGAAATTATAAAATACAACATTAATAAAATAACTGCCGTTGCTGAAAATATTAAATAATGAAAGTAGCTTGATGATTATATTACTTCTTAAGTTATTCCAGAATGAATCAGTAACATCAAATATAGCACCGTAAGAAGTACTGCTTTTATTGGCAAAAAGATTTAATAAATACTCTTTAGGATCACTGAACATAAGATGATATTCCGCTATACCTTCCACATGAAAGCTGAGGCTGTCTGACATGGTGGGATAATAATATAGATTTATCCAGCCATTGGCAAAACCCATAAGTATCCTTAACAGAAATAAAATAATAATTGTGCGGTTCCCGAGATTGGTTTTTTGTATGAATTTAATCTTAGTAAGCAGCCAGCAAATTAAAAAGAGGTATATGAAAAAAAGCAGGTAATTCAAACAAAACTATTTTGATGTGGGAAGTTAGTTAAAATAATTACATGGCTTACAGACTATAAAATTTACAGACAATGTATGTTTGCTGATACTTTTTAAAATGGAAACTACAATTGCAATAGCAGAAAAATTAGGACTACGCTCAGAAGAATTTGAAATGATAAAAAATATTTTGGGAAGAGTACCCAATTTTACTGAACTGAGCGCTTACTCAGTTATGTGGAGCGAACACTGCAGCTATAAAAATTCAATCAAGTGGTTAAAAACACTGCCGAGGGATGGATCAAAGTTATTGGTGAAAGCAGGTGAAGAAAATGCGGGACTGGTTGATATAGGCGATGGATATGGCGTTGTTTTTAAAATAGAAAGCCACAATCATCCTTCAGCTATTGAGCCATTTCAGGGGGCTGCAACTGGTGTAGGAGGCATACACCGGGATATTTTTACAATGGGTGCAAGGCCGGTTGCTGCATTAAATTCATTACGATTCGGTAACCTCAAAAATAAAAAGACGCAGCATTTGCTTAGCGGGGTTGTACATGGCATTGGCCATTATGGTAATTGTTTTGGAGTTCCAACGGTTGGCGGTGAAATTTATTTTGAAGATTGCTATCATACTAATCCCCTGGTAAATGCGATGAGTGTAGGTGTAGTGCGAATAGGCCAAACTGTTAGCGCTACCGCAGAAGGTGAAGGCAACCTTGTTTTTATTGTTGGCAGTGCAACAGGCAAAGATGGGATGGGAGGCGCCGCATTTGCATCAACCGATATTTCAGAAAATAGCGTTGAGGATCTTCCGGCAGTGCAGGTAGGTGATCCCTTCCAGGAAAAGAAATTGTTAGAGGCTTGTCTTGAAATTATTCCGACCGGAGCTTTGGCAGGTATGCAGGATATGGGCGCAGCCGGCATCATTTGCTCAACTGCCGAAACAAGCGCAAAAGGAGGCACGGGTATGAGGATTGATCTTGATAAAGTTCCGGTACGGCAGATGAACATGAAGGCCTGGGAGTTATTATTGAGTGAAAGCCAGGAAAGAATGTTACTAATCATTAAAAAAGGCAGGGAAGATGAAATTTTAAAGATTTTTGAAAAGTGGGATATTCCTTGTGCACATATCGGTGAGGTTACCAGCGACAAGATGCTTAGGTTTTATATGCATGGAAATTTAGAAGCAGAAATGCCTTCAGAGAGTCTTGTGTTAGGCGGAGGAGCCCCTGTGTATAACAGGGGATATGCAAAACCAAAATATTTTGATAAGATAAAATCCTTTGCCGGCATTGACTCAATAACAATCCCAACTGATCTCAAAAATATTGCCTCCCGGATTATCACTCTGCCAAACATAGCCTCCAAACACTGGATATACGATCAGTACGACAGCATGGTGGGTACCGGTAATACTAATACGAATGCCCCATCGGATGCGGCCGTAGTTATTGTAAAAGATACTCAAAAGGGTTTGGCCATAACAACAGATTGCAATAGCCGGTATGTATATGCCGATCCTTACGTGGGATGTATGATAGCCGTTAGCGAGGCGGCCCGTAATATAGTTTGCAGCGGTGGAATTCCATTGGGAGTAACTAACTGCCTCAACTTTGGTAACCCATATGATCCTGAAGTGTACTATCAGTTTGTAATGGCCATTAAGGGTATGGGTGAGGCATGTAAAAAATTTGATACCCCTGTAACAGGTGGTAATGTTAGTTTCTATAATCAATCACCCGATGGACCGGTGTACCCCACACCAACAATTGGTATGGTAGGGCTGTTAGAGGATATTAATAATAAAATGACTTTGGATTTTAAGCAAGCCGGTGATGTAATTTATTTGCTGGGAGAAAGCAGGAACGATATTAATTCTTCTGAGTATTTACATAAGATATGCAACATAGAATATTCACCTGCTCCTCATTTTGATTTAGAAGAAGAATTTAATATACAACAAGCATTAAATAAGCTAATAAGCAATAAAATAATTCAGTCAGCACATGATGTAAGTGAAGGCGGATTATTTGTAACACTTGCTGAAAGCGGATTTAACCGAAACCTTGGCTTTAATGTAGTACAGCAAAAAAACTCTGTTAGGTCAGATGCTTATTGGTTTGGAGAAGCACAAAGCAGAATAGTAATAACAGTGAGAAATGAAGATATAAATAATTTTGAGAACATGTTACAGGATATTCCTCATGAAAAACTCGGAACAGTAACTGATGGTGAAGTAATAATGCAAAATGAAACCTGGGGAGATATTAGTTTTTGGAAAGAAAAATATGATACTGCAATAGGGGTATTCTTTAAGGAGTATTTGTCTGAATAAAATTATTGAGTATGGCTTAATCATTAATAATTTGTATCATTTTGTTTCACAAATTTGAGATTAGCTTCCATGCCACAGCCGGCGCAGAGCCCCGCTTTTGTAACAAGCTCGCCACATCCTTAATCGTTGTGCCTCACTTTTGCTAAGACTGTAATAAACAAAAAATAGAAAATGAAAAATATACCTACATTATACGAGTGGACAGGCGACATAAAAACATTTGAAAAATTATTCTCTGCTTTTTATGACAAAGTTTTAAAAGACGATTTGTTAGGGGAAGTATTTAAAAATATGTCGCCTGACCATATTAAACATGTTTCCCACTTTGTAGCTGAAGTTTTTGGAGGTCCGAAACTTTATACAACTGAAGACAACGGTACTCACGCCAAAATGATAGGCGAACATATTGGCAAAATGCTGACAGAACAAAAACGCCAACGCTGGGTTCAATTGTTACTTATAACTGCCGATGAAATTGGTTTAAAAAGTGACCCCGAATTTCGTTCTGCTTTTGTGGGGTATTTGGAATGGGGAACCCGTATTGCAGTTATCAATTCACAATTAACCGAAAATCCAATGGCTGAAAGTGAACCAATGCCCAAATGGGGTTGGGGTGAAACAGGTGGACCTTTTAACCCAAATAAAAATTAGTATGAAAAAGATACGAATAGCTTTTCTTGTTTCTTTTACCACTATTTTTTTTGCTTGCAATAACTCAAAAAATAATGGCAAGATTATTCAAATTGACAATATAGTTGACCTCACTCATACCCTAACATCAGATTTTCCTTTCATACCAGTTAAAAAATTAACGTACCCATTTGAACTTATTCCTATGGCTGCATTGGAGAAAAATGGCGTTGAAGCTAACTCCTGGAAAATTCACGAACATTTAGGAACACATACAGATGCCCCAAATCATTTTATTGCAGGTGGTAAATCGCTTGACCAAATAGAATTAAAAGATTTGATTGTGCCGGTTATGGTAATTGATATTGAAGCAAAAGCATCAAAAAATAGTAATGCTGAACTAACAATTGATGACATAAAAAAATTTGAAAATGAATATGGAAAAATACCCGGCCACTCTTGTGTAATGATGTATTCGGGTTGGGAAAAGCATTTAAAAGATTCATTGTTTATTGGGTTGGATAGCAAACAGGTAAAACATTATCCAGGTTTTTCAAATGATGCAATAAAGTTTTTGCTAACAGAAAGAAATATTGCAGGAATTGGTGTAGATGTTTTGTCCTTTGACCCTGGAATTGATGAAAATTATACAGGACATAAAACACTTTTTAAAGCAGGGAAATGGGGGGTAGAATGTGTTGCCAACTTAAACAAAATTCCT
The DNA here is from genome assembly GCA_039922095.1 of Ginsengibacter sp. Classification (GTDB taxonomy): domain Bacteria; phylum Bacteroidota; class Bacteroidia; order Chitinophagales; family Chitinophagaceae; genus Ginsengibacter. Next base: position 7,340 of record JBDSAQ010000168.1, read on the forward strand.
AAAAAAGGTGCAACCGTTATTGTAGCAGCACCAAAAGTAGGAAAAGCAACAGGTGGGTTTTCACGTATAATAGCAGTTTGGTAAACTTAAAACTTCAAAAAATTAGGACAACAGAATATATCCCTCACTGGCGCAGATATGCAGCTTTGGCTTTGTGGGTGCGGTATCTGTGCATTAAGAAGTTTCAAACAATTAATGTGTCTAACATTATAATTTCTAAAAGTCCTTTACTCTCACAATAATCTATTGCATTGGGTCAGCAAATCTATATTTATTGTTCATTCGTAAATGTAAGAAGTGGGGTTAAAAAATGTAACCATTGTTCATCGGCACAGATACGCCGACCACACTCAGGCTTTGCTGCATATCTGCGCCAGCAGAAGAGGTACCCTGTGGCTGGTTTCAGAAGGTGTATTACTTCTTACGGGTGCTCCGCTTGATGATTTCACCCCCAATGCTCTTTCGTACGTTCTGGCGCAGCTTCAAACGTCTTTACCTATTGGAGCATATTCAACCAGTACAGGCAGGTAGTGCATCATTTCTTTTTACATCGGTAACAATTATCGAGACCTCGCAGCCGCTTCACTGTACGTTCGGCTCTTACAGACGAACCCGTTGTATCGTTCACCACCTCATCCCTTAGGACAACGCAGCATACAACAGGTTTGATGGTGAAGGCTGCTCCTCTTCTCCCATCGAGAGACCTACTCTCATCACAAAGACAGCTTTGCTGGACACACATATTGGGTTTGGCAAGAGCTGGGCGGTCGGAAGGTTAAAATGCGAGCTTAAAAGTTGCTCAATCGTATTAATTTTGTAAGTCCATCGTAACTAAAAAAGTTTGATAGGAGTTCTCCGCTTAATCCAAAAATATATTCCTTATGCAATATCGTGGCAAAGATTTCGAGTAGCAATGCTACTAATAACCAATCGCCACACAGTTCCAGGTAATATCATAGTTCACCGAAGCATTATCTGTGTTAATAATTTTTGCAATGCAACTATTGGTATCGCAACCACGTAAAACCAAAATTACCCTGTCAAGTTCACCTGCCGTGCCTCCTGTAGAATTAATATCTCCAACAAGTACAGTTGGTGCAGTTGTAAAGCCTCCGCCAAAAGCTATTGTTGTAGTTCCAGATCCGTTCGGGCCCAAAACTGCGTGAAAGACGCCAGTAGTAAAACGATAAATTTTTAAATTGTTGGCGCTGCTTGGATTATAAGCAACACCATGGTTATTGTTTACCACTAAATTACCTGTGATCACGGCATTATCGTTTACGGTCAACTTGCCATTCTCCGTTACAGTTCCAGAAACGGTTGCATTTTCGGTAACGGTTAAATTTCCGGACACTCTTGTATTGCCTGACACATCTAATGGATAAGTGGCATTTGGAGAGGCGCCGTTGATGCCAAAATTGGTGATGCTGCCCCTACCATTTACATCAAGTTCCCAATCGGGGTTAGTATCATTTATACCTACAAACCCATCGAAATAGGAGTTTCCCGTAACCTGCAGTTTATAGGCTGGGTTTGGTGTATTGATACCTACGTTTCCCGTTGCATAGTTTATAGAGCTTCCGTTTACAGTCCACCTGCTGGACATAATGTCCCATTTGGTGCCATTAAAAAAGTTGAATTTATTGGTGGTTGTGTTAAAGAACATCATTCCTTTTGTTGGTGATGGAATGGAAAAGGTGTCTGGTATCCTCGGTATTAAAACTCCTTTGTCGGGGCTATTTACATCGAGCATGGCATTAGCAGCCGGGGGTGTATTTGTGGGGTTAATTCCAACCTGGGCAATTGAAAAATATGGAGCAAGCGTTATTTGCAATAAAATGATCGGT
>JBDSAQ010000169.1:0-6490 GCA_039922095.1 Ginsengibacter sp.
AAGTTGTTTGATTTTCATGATTAATAATTTTAAGAACAAAAATTACTATAATAATTTGTCAAACTCTAAACATTTTTTGCATAATCCACCTATCATTTGTTACCAGTATGCGGCAATTGTTCCTTCGCATAATAATCCAAAGCCAATGCGGTGCGCAACAAAGGAAATTCCGGCAGACCGGAGCTTCAATAAACTTTGGAATATGACACTGATCTTTTTATCTTTATCAGCTTTCGTTTCAACTTTCCGTTTTTCAATTCGCACAACGATATGCCCTCGGAATGTTGGCTGCTACTTTAAAAGACACAACTCAAGAAATGATAAATTCTATTTGCGACTGTTTACTTCAATTATTATTCCTGACACCGTTTGTTGTTCTTGCCAGACGAGGTAACGAAAATTTAAAGACAGGTACTTTAATCTTAGCTTCATTAGTGTTTATTGCAACATCAGTTCCGACTGACTTATTATCCCATATTTCAATTCTTGAAGGACAAGGGTGGAACTGGGGAGGAAAAACTATATCACTTATTATTGCTTTGATTTTTATATTTTCTTATAAACCTATAGCCCCCCGGCAATTTGGACTTACTACAAAAATTGAAACCAAAAATGCAAGGCCCATTTTACTTATTTGCACAGGCTATTCTTTGATCCGCCTTATTCTTTATCTTACAATGACAAAAGAGGCTGGCACATTTCATATCGAAGCAATTTTATACCAGGCCACTATGCCAGGGATTGTAGAAGAAGTTATTTTCAGGGGTATTTTACTAAGGCTCTTAAACCAGGCTTTTGTAAATCCCAAATGGATTTTTGCAAATGTAACTTTTGGCTGGGCAGCAATTATCACAAGCCTTTTGTTCGGTTTAACACACAGCACTTATTTTGATAACAACTATCATATTCATTTCGATTTCCTTAATATTTTAAGGCTCACCTTTGATGGTTTCTTATTTGCGCTGCTTGTAGAAAAGACAAAAAGCTTAATACCAAGTATTCTATTTCATAACATTTTAAATCTTATTGGCAACCATTGACACAGAAATGCAGCACCCAAGAATTGGATTTGGGCAAGACGAAACTCACAAGAGAGGCGAAGTTCGTGTGAACCGCCAGCACAGCAGCTTACATGGGTTTTGTGTTATGGTGGGCTGACGACCAAAGGCTTATCTTTAGTTTTTCGATTTTAAACTCGTAAGAAAAATGGGTTTTCTAAAACACTTTAATGTCATAAGATTTGTTTGTTTACTTCTGCTAATCGGCGGACTTACTTTCTTTTCGTTTCTAACTTATTTCGGCAAGGATGAAGGGACGCTAGGTAATAATTTGTTTTTAAATTTTATGGCTGATATATTTTATGTGTTTCGCTTTCCGACACATGTTCTATTTTGGAACTATATAATAAACGGAGGGCCATATTTTTTCGGACTTATTATTAATATTATTTTTTATGCTTTCCTTACAGAGGTGCTTATAAACATTATTATGAAATTCAAACAAAATATACATCCAACAATTTTAAATTAATATATCATTGTAAAAACCCTCACCGGCGCAGATATGCAGTTTTGGATTTGTGCGGTGGGGGTATATGTGCTTTAAGAAGTTTCAAACAATTAATGTGTCTAACATTATAATTTCTAAAGTCCTTTACTCGCACAATAATCTATTGCATTGGGTCAGCAAGTTTATATTTTTTAGCTCACTCGTAAATATAAGAAATTCAATAGCAGCAACCGCACAATGAAACCCACTTTAAAAACATAACCCGCCACCTCAACAGCAATGGTAAAATACAAAATATGGCCATACCTTTTTTCATTCCTGCCTTAGCCTTCATATTAAAACTCCAGAATAAATAGCCGGCCACCAAAGCTTCATTCAACACAGGATTAAATCGAACCTCCGCTACGCTACGCTTCGTTTAATCTTTATTTGTTGGCAGAAGTTTTTCTCAGTTACTTTTGCCTTTCTTCATCTATGGCTTTGATATATGCCCTCATAAGTTTTGAATAATAAGCTGAACTTTTAGTAACATAATCTTTGTTTATTTTTCTGTCAGTTATATAAAACACATCTGAAGATGCATAACTAGACGTATGACCATTAAATGGCCCACCTATTGTTGTTTTTGAGGTATAGTTTAGGCTATGATCAAAGACATATCGGTATCTTTCGATTGGAAAATATTTAATTTCCTTTTCATTAATTATTTTATAATGTCCAGTATAATTACCTGAGAAATTTTTCCTCAAATATTTGTTATAACCCCAATCGTCAGAGTGGCTTATTACAAGTAAAGTGTCTTTGAATTTATTAAATTCCGGAGGAATTTGTCCAGCTTCTTTAGTAAAGGTCATGTGTTTCAGACCAGAACTGGCGGATGCTAAAACAACAAAAGTAGCCACAATTAAAAGTGAGCTTAGTTGTTTAACTGTTGTTATCATACTTATTAGTTGTTTTTTTAATTATTCTGTTTGTCAAAAGTCCTAATATTGAAAATGCAAAGTATACTGCAACGTCCAAAATATCACCTGTACCTGCAATAATATTTAGGTATTGTAAAATTTCTATTCCAACGTAAATTACAGAAATACCTAACAGCCAATATATATTAATTTGTCTATTCCAAACTATCAAGATACTTGAAACGAATGCATATGCCCATAATCCATCAGGTAATTGATTGCGAATATAACCAGTAAGGTTATTCTTTATATTCCAGTAATATATCAAGCTACCAACTGCTATTGGAAGCAATATGTTTAATCCAATGTCAATTATATTACGAGGTTTCATAAAATTTCTGCCAACGACAGTGTGAAAAACCCCAGCCGCTATAATATAAATATACACTCAATGTGATTAGCCTTGCAGTGGTGAAGTTCTCATCCGAGCCCGTAGCATAGCAGGACATGACGGGCTCTCTAAAGAGCATTTGCTTTATCTACATTCATGGTTGTAAAAACCACGATGATTATACAGAAGGATTATACTTCGTAACATTTACCTGCCAGGATTGGCTTTCTTTATACTAAAGGTTAAAATTGTATTTTGATTGGCTACTCCATTTGAATCCCAAAAAGTTATTATCTAATTTTGATGTTCATTAACCTGAATGGACATGAAACACCATCAAAAAATTTTAAAGTTTGCAATCATTTGTTTTATACTTCAGCTATTTTTCTTAAATGCTTTTCCCCAATACAGCCAATATAAAGAATATAAAATCAGCATAAACAACGATACCATTAATGCAGTTGACAGAAATAATTTAAAGCAGGGCAAATGGGTAATTTCAGTACCTGAATTAAGGGGAGAGCCTGGTTATGAAGAAGAAGGAATTTTTAAAGATGGAAAAAAAGAAGGGATATGGAGAAGATATAGCTTAACAAGTGATATTCTTGCAATTGAAAATTATCGCTTTGGTGGTAAAGATGGCTTACAAAAATATTTTACAAAAATGGGTGATCCGCTGAGAGAAGAAAACTGGAGAGCGTATAACCCTGATGCACCTTATGATACTATAGCCATTTATGGTACAGGCAGTAATGAAATCACCAGTTACAAAATTGTAAAGGCTGAACAATATAGTGTTCGCAATGGAGAATGGAAATTGTATGATCCGTCATCAGGAAGAATTATTAAAACAGAAATATATGACAGAGGTCATTTGCAAACTCCAAATGATAATACTGCAGCAGTGACTGAGGATAAACCCAAACCAAAAGTAAAACCCCGGGAAGTATTGGAATATGAAAAGAAAAATAGTGGTAAGAAAAAAGTTAAGCTCCGGGAGGGTCAAACCGGTTTATAATATTTTAATTCCTGCAAAGAAGAATATCTTTTCATTAACCCGCATTTTCTTCTATTTCATCTTTAAGCTTTTTTGAAATCGTCACTATTACTTTATCAATCCGGTGTACGTCCATATCCACTATTTCAAAAGTAAATCCACGCCATTCAAATGTTTCACCGGTTGAGGGAATATGTTTTAATTCATGTAAAATAAATCCTGCCAGGGTATCAAATTCCTGTTCGCCATCATTCATCCATTCTGTTTTTTCAAACCTTGTCAAAAAATCATAGAACTGGATTTGGGCATCCACAATATAGCTTCCATCTGCTCTTTCCACAATTGAATAATCATCATCTTCATCTTCAGGCATCTCACCTACAATTGCTTTTAAAATGTCATTTATGGTTATCATGCCATGCATAGTTCCATATTCATCTACAATAAATGCATAATGAATTTTTGTTTGTTTAAATTTTTCAAGTACCTGGTAAGCAGTATTATTTTCAGGTACGAATAACGCTTTTTTTAGGTGGGTTGTCAAGGGCGCATCCGGCTGCAGATACATATCCTTAATATAAACTACACCTTTTATAGTATCAATATCACCATCGCAAAGCGGGTAAACTGAATGCAGGTATTCTTTAATCTTCTCTTTAATGGAATCTATATTTTCATTAACATCAAACCATACTATATCAGTTCTATGCGTCATCAGCGAAGTAATATTTCTGTCACCCAGGTGAAATAATCTTTCAATAATTTCTTTTTCTTCTTCCTCTATTACCCCATGCTCACTTCCTTCTGATACCATTGCTTTTATTTCCTCTTCAGTAACTTTATTATCAGCTGATTGTTTTATCTTAAAAACCTTAAAAATAAGATTAGTAATCTTGGTTAACAACCATACAATCGGGTGGGTTGCCCTGCTAAGAAAATACATTGGCTTTGCAGATGCCCTTGCAATACTTTCAGCCTTGATGAGTGCTATCCTTTTTGGCAGCAGTTCTCCAAAAATGAGTGAAAGAAAAGTAACCACAATTACTATAATTACTGTTGCTATAGTAGCAGCATAAGGTTTAATTAATTCTATTTTTTCAATAGTTGGTGTAAGATATTTATTAAAGCGCTCAGCACTGTAAACACCTTCCAGTACTGCAATAACCGTTATAAAAATTTGCGCAGTAGATAAAAATACTTCAGGGCGCTCCTGCAGCTTTAGGGCAGTTTTTGAATTTTCATCTCCTTTAGCTGCGCTTACATCCAGGCGGGATTTTTTTGCAGAGATAAGAGCGATCTCACTCAATACAACCAGGCCGTTTATTATTATTAAAACTCCTAAAAATAAAATACCAATCATAATAGGTCACTTTGATTCAAATTCCCCAAACCGATTTTTTTATTAAATATTTGTGCCGGCAAATATCCGGTTATTAATCCAGCTAAAGCTCCGCAAATAACATCTGCAGGAAAATGAACACCTACATATACTTGTGTATAAGAAATGAGTGATGCCCATATAAATAAAAGCGCCGGCCATTTCCATTTACCTGATGTTTTTTTAAAAGTTGCAAATATATACATTGCTGCGGCAAAGTGATTTGCCGCATGAGAAGATGTAAAAGAAGAATTACCGGGGCAATAGTTTGCAAGCAATCGTATATGTTGAATCAGTGCCGGATCCTGGCAAGGCCTTAATCGTAAAAAAGCTCCCTTTATTAAAGTGCTGCTGATATAATCAGTTAATACAGCTGTTAAAATGAAACATAACGACCAGTACACTCCTTTTTTCCCAAAATTTAAAGGAGCAAATATTGCAAGAAAAAGATAAAGTGGAATCCATAAATATGATTGACGCAGAAAAGGTAAAAGTGTATCAAGAAAAGGGTTATGCCATACTCCGTTTACTTTGGAAAAGATCATGTAATCCACAGTTTTTATCTTATCCAACAAATTCATTTATCCGGTTGATTTATAATAGGAATAGCAAAAATAAACATTGAGCTTATTCATTACAATTATATTCGTTTACTCATGCCTGAAAATCTTCCATATATATTTATCTTCCAATCATTCTGGCACTTATCTAAGTAGCAGATGACTATTAGCTACAAGCCATAAATACAAGTTTCAGTATAATTACAAAAACTGAGTAATGCAACAGAAAAACAACTTAATAATATCTGCTTTTTGTAATGTCTTTTTTAAATGGATAAATACTTAACAGAACCAGATAATTTTCTTCGAGAGTAAAAAACAATGCATTTTTATTATCAAGCTTGAAAATAAAAAATGATTGTTGAGAGGTTGAACGTGCAGATGAAGGCATATTAGCCAGTTTTTCCAATCTTAGGTATGTATATTCAATAAATTTTTCCGAAGATTGCAGCGACCAGTTTTCTTTAAGGTATAAAATGATATTTTTAAAATCATTCTCTGCCTCGGCAGACCATACTATTTGGTAAGCCATTGCGCTACCTTTTGTTTCATCTCCCCATGAGTAATATATCTTCCGGTTTTATAATCATCCAAAGCACGGGTTAATTTGAGTTGCAATTCTTCAGATAAATTCTCTGCTGAAACATTATGAATTGATTCGTCAGGATGTAATAATTCATACACCTCTTCAATCAATTGTTCATCAGTAGTAGATTGAAGTGTTTGTAAAATATCTTCTTTTTTATTTTTGTT
>JBDSAQ010000170.1:0-9566 GCA_039922095.1 Ginsengibacter sp.
AAACTTTGGAGGTGCAGATTTCTTTTGCGCTTTCTTTTCAGGAAGCGGTTCACTAAAATCAAATGCAATTTGAGGTACATCCATTTTTAATCAAGACTTTTAGCGCTGCCAGTTGCAGCAATTTTTAATATCCTGTCAAACTCTTCAGCATTAAGATCATTATAAAAAAAATATACAGGGTCAACTTCCTGTCCGTTAATATGAACTTCATAATGGCAATGCGGACCTGTACTTTTACCGGTATTTCCAACCCATCCAATAACTTCACCCCGTTTCACTCTTTGGCCAGGCCTAACTTTTACCTTTATCATATGGCCATATAAGGTTTCATATCCATAGCCATGGTTTATTTCAACATGGTTACCATATCCTTCTCCGCTATAACCTGTAACAGTAACAATCCCGTTGCCCGTAGCATAAATTGGAGTTCCCTGGGGAGCAGTAAAATCAAGCCCTTTATGCATCTTAGGTGTGCCATATACCGGGTCAATCCTCATACCAAAACCTGAGGCGATACGGTCAAGAAAACGGTTACTCATTGGTTGAATGGCAGGTATGCTGGATAGCTTTTCAGCCTGGTTTTTTATCAGTTCTTCTACCTCACCATAACTGTCAAATTGAAAAGCAATTCGGGCACTAAGATTGTTCAATGTTTTTGCAAGCTCATTGCCAAGTTTATCATCATTCATTGCCTGTACCTTTTCTACCTCCTCTTTTTCCTCTATTAGTTTCACCCTTGCACTGTCAGGCAAAGGGTTAGATGCAAAAATTGATCTGTAAACCTGGTTATCCCTGCTTTCCAAAGCCGCCATTTGTTGCTGAACAATTTGCATTTGTTTATTCAGGACATCATAATTTTCTTTCATTTTTACATACCGGGCCTCAGCAATTTTTGCCTGCGGGGATGGAATAAACCTGAATGCAATAGAAACCAGAATGAGTGCAGTTACCAGTGCTGCAGCAACAAACCCAAAGAACCTAAGCAACATTACCCTTAGCGGGGTAACCAGCTTTTCATATCGCAGCGTATGTGTGTTATAATAATATTTTATCTTCTTCATGTAGCAAACCCAAAAAACTTTATAATCAATCTTATCTAAGATGTAGCTTACACTTAAGCTATAAAAATACCTTTCTCAATTCTTATCTTTGCAGAATTTGCAAATATAAACTGTAAATATAAAATCACCCCCAAAATACCGTTAATGCTATGTTGAGCAGTGCCGAAATAAGACAGCAGTTCCTGGATTTTTTTAAAGCGAAGAATCATACAATTGTTCCTTCTTCACCAATAGTGATTAAAGATGATCCTACTCTTTTATTTACTAATGCCGGCATGAATCAGTTTAAAGATTATTTTCTCGGTAATAAAATTCCTCCTTACACAAGAGTGGCAGATACACAAAAATGTTTGAGGGTAAGCGGCAAGCATAATGATCTTGAAGAAGTAGGTGTTGATACCTATCACCATACCATGTTTGAAATGCTTGGCAACTGGAGCTTTGGTGATTATTTTAAAAAAGAGGCAATAGCCTGGAGTTGGAAATTGCTGACTGAGGTTTATAAAATCAACAAAGACCAATTATACGTAACCGTTTTTGAAGGTGATGAAAAAGAGAGTTTACCAAAAGATGAAGAGTCCATCTCTTTCTGGAAAGTATGCCTGTCCGACTCTGGTTTTGGAGAGGCGGAGATTGAAGACAGGATAATAATGGGTAACAAGAAAGATAATTTCTGGGAGATGGGAGATACAGGCCCATGCGGCCCTTGCACTGAAATTCATGTTGATACCAGGCCGGAAGAGGAAAGAAGAAAGGTTGAAGGAAAAACTCTGGTTAACAAAGATGATCCGCAGGTAATTGAAATATGGAACAATGTATTTATTCAATATAACCGTAAGAAAGACGGAAGCCTTGAGCCATTGCCCGCCAAACATGTAGACACAGGAATGGGCTTTGAGCGATTGGTAAGGGTGATACAAAAGAAGGAAAGCAATTATGATACGGATGTATTTACAGCGACTATTGCTGAAATAGAAGAATTATCAAATAAAAAATACACAAATACAGATAGCAAAGGAGATATTGCTTTTAGGGTAATTGCAGATCATATAAGAGCAATTGCTTTTCCGATTGCAGATGGACAGTTGCCTTCAAATACAGGAGCAGGTTATGTTATTCGACGTGTTTTGCGAAGAGCAGTTAGATATTATTTTTCTTATCTAAATGTTAAGCAACCGCTGCTTCACAAATTAATTCCTTTACTGTCAGAGCAATTTAAAAATGTATTTCCGGAATTAGAAAAGCAAAAGGATTTTGTTGCAAAGGTAATTAATGAAGAGGAGCAGAATTTTTTAAGAACATTAGAAAAGGGATTGAATATATTAAAGACTTTAGCTAGATCTAGAATATCTCTATTCAATAAAGATCTAATCACTAATACTTTCAACTCTCACGATAGCAAACTTATAAATCAATTCAAGCAATTTTTAGGCGAAGACTATGGTACTATACCTATAAATAAAAATGTTAAAGCAAGAGATTTTATTCTAAAAATATATAAAGATGAAAAGTACTTAAGAAACCTGGACCACTATGCTTTTGGGGCTAAGCATCACCTAACGCTACATGGTTGGCAAATTTTTGAATTATACGACACGTTTGGATTTCCCCTGGACTTAATAAAGTTGGCTGCCGCAGATTATGGAATTATTATAGATGATGAAAGGTTTGATACTTATATGCAAGAGCAAAAGAAACGGAGTCGTGCAGCAAGCGTTGTTGAAACTGAAGATTGGATTAATATAAATGAAAACGGCTCGTCAAAATTTGTTGGCTACGATTTATGTCAAACAGAAAGCAATGTTCTAAAATATAGAAGATCAAAATCCCAAGGCAAAGAATCTTACCAAATTGTTTTAGATAAAACACCTTTTTATGCAGAAAGCGGCGGCCAGGTTGGAGATACTGGTTCTTTATTTTTTGATGGGGAAGAAATCGAAGTTACTGATACCAAAAAGGAAAATGACCTTATAATTCACTTCGCTCAAAAACTTCCTGCAGATATTTCATCAAAGGTGGTCGCTAAAATTGATGAAAGAAAAAGAGCTTCCACGCAGGTACATCACACTGCTACACATGTTATGCATGCGGCTTTGCGACAGGTTCTCGGCAAACATGTTGCACAAAAAGGCAGCCTGGTTAATGATGAGCATCTTCGTTTTGATTTTTCTCACTTTGCAAAAGTTACTGATGAGGAACTTGCAAAGGTTGAATCAATAGTGAATGAAAAAATCCGTAAGAACATCCCTGTTATAATAAAAGAAATGAAAAAAGATGAAGCAATTGCAATGGGTGCCATGGCATTGTTTGGAGAAAAATATGGAGAAACAGTTCGTGTGGTAATTATTGATCCTGAGTATTCAATTGAGCTTTGCGGTGGTACTCACGTTGGCAATACAGGAGAGTTGGGTATTTTTAAAATAAAGCATGAAACTGCAATTGGTGCAGGAGTTCGCAGGATAGAAGCTGTAAGCGGAAAGGGAGCAGAAGATTTCATAAATAATGAATTGGATATAATTCGCCTAACCCGTGAAACTTTGAAAAACCCCAAAGACGTTTGTAAAGCAGTTGAGAATTTAATGATGGAAAATGCAGAATTAAGAAAGCAGGTAGAAAAATTTGAAACGAATTATTTGTCTTCATTAAAAAATGATCTTTTACAAAAAGTTGAAAAAATTAATGAAATAAATTTTATCGGGCAAATAGTGAGTGTTACTAATGCGGATGCTCTTAGAAAAATTTCTTTCTCTTTAAAAAATGACCTGGAAAATTTTATCGTTGTGCTTGCTGCTGATATTCAGGGCAAGCCACATGTAGCGCTAATGATACATGACAAAATTGTTTCTGAAAAAAACCTGGATGCAACAAAAATTATTAAAGAACATATTGCTCCCCTAATAAAGGGCGGAGGGGGAGGGCAAAAAACTTTTGCAACTGCGGGTGGTTCCGTTTCATCTAATCTTACAGATGTAATGGAATGTGTAAAGCAGCTATTATAACTACGTCTCTTGGTTTTTTACCAGTTATTTTTAATAAATATTTTAACATCCGAAAAATTTCGTATTTCGGGAAACTTATCTATATTTGAACTACTAAATATTTCGTACATAAAAATTAAAATCATGAAAAAAATATTTTATCCGGCGCTTTGCCTGGCAATATCCTTTGCTGCACTGCATACTGCCGCCGCCCAGGAAGATAAGATCAGGGATAGTAAAACAGATGAGATTGTTATAAGGAAAAAAGGTGAGAAGGACCTTAAATTGACGATAGAGATGAAAGATGATGATATATTAATTAACGGAAAACCCTTATCAGACTTTAACGATAGCAACATAACTGTTATAAAGAGAAAACAAATAATGCGCCATGGCAATAATATGTTTATGAGCCCCAGGGGAGGAAACAGCTTTTATTTTGATGATGACAATGATGGGGCAGCAAGACCGCTGTTGGGGGTTACCACCGAAAAAAATGAAAATGGTGTAAGAATTACGGATGTATCAAAAGGGACCGCTGCTGAGAGCGCCGGATTGAAGGAAGGTGATATTATTACCAAAATAGATAATAAAAAAATAGCTGACCCGGAAGAGTTGATGGATGTGGTTAGATCTTATAAACCTAAAAACGAGGTAAAAATTTATTATCAAAGAAATGGCAAAGCAGCTGAAACAAAAGCTACACTGGGAGAAAGAAAAGAAAGCAGGATGCGAACATTTTCTTTTAACAATAAGGACATGCCTGCCATGGATGGAGACATGATGAAAGATTTTAAATTTGAAATGCCCCCTATGCCTAAATCGCATTTTTTCAATTTCGGGATGCCTTCGCATAAAAGACTGGGAATACAAATTGAAGACACTGATAATGATAGCGGGGCAAGAATCACTACAATAGCAGCAGGCTCTGCAGCAGAAAAAGCTGGCTTAAAAAAGGATGATGTAATTACTGAAATTGATGGACAGAAAGTTAAAAACACAAGCGAGGTTAAGGAACAGGTTTTAGAAAATGACAAATCCAGTTATACTATAAAAGCCAAAAGAGGCACGACAGATATGAATTTCGAAATTAAAATTCCGAAGAAAATTAATTCTGCGGATCTATAAATTTCAATCGCATACTTTTTTAAAGCTGCCCCTTAACAAGGCAGCTTTTTCATTGTATGTTAAACGGTAAATTTAAACAGGCTCTTTTACTACCTTCGCAAAATGTTTGAGCAGGATAAATATGAAGCAGTTATTGGCCTGGAAGTACATGCGCAATTACTCACAAAAAGTAAATTGTTTTGTGGGGACAGTACACAATTTGGCGCTGCCCCAAACACCCAGGTGAGCCCTATCTCTTTAGCGCATCCCGGCACTCTGCCAAAAATGAATAAAAAAGTTATAGAGCATGCTTTAAAATTAGGTATTGCATTGCATTGTGATATAAACCGTAATAATTATTTTGCCCGTAAAAATTATTTTTATCCTGACCTTCCAAAAGGTTACCAGGTATCCCAACATACTACACCGATTTGTAAAAATGGTTTCGTAAAAATAAAAACTTCAGCAGGTGAAAGAGAGATAATTCTGAACCGTATTCACATGGAAGAAGATGCAGGGAAAAGTTTACATGATGCGGATGAGAATTATACCTGCATTGATTTAAACCGTGCAGGAGTTCCCTTGCTGGAAATTGTAAGCGAGCCTGACATGCATACCGCAGATGAAGCATTTGCTTATGTTACTGAATTAAGAAAGCTCGTAAGGTACCTTGGGATTTGTGACGGGAATATGGAAGAAGGAAGCATGCGTTGCGATGCTAATATTTCGATAAGATTAAGAGGTGAAAAAACACTTGGTACCAAAGTAGAAGTTAAAAATCTTAACTCAATAAGAAATGTAAAACGTGCAATAGAATATGAAATAAAAAGGCTGATAAGTCTTGTTGAGAATAATGAAATAATTCTGCAGGAAACAAGGAGCTTTGATGCCTCAACAGGTACAACATTTTCACTGCGTTCAAAGGAAGAGGCAAACGATTACCGCTATTTTGCAGAGCCAGACCTTAGTCCCTTTTTTATTACTGATGAAATGTTACAGGCAGTTAAACAGTCTATTCCTCCATTGCCTGAAGAGCTTGAAAAAAAATATACAACACTTTATTCATTGAGTGAGTATGATGCTAAAGTAATTTGTGATGATAAACTAACCGCGAATTTTTTTGAGGAAATTATAAAGCACACCGATAATTATAAAGCTGCCGCCAACTGGCTGCTTGGGCCGGTAAGATCTTATCTTAATGAAAAGAATATCTCCATAAATAATTTTGATGTTGCTCCAAAAACAATAGCAGAACTGATCCGCTTAACAGATCAGGGGAAAATAAGTTTCAGCATTGCATCTTCCCGGATATTTTCTGAATTAATAAGCAGGCCTGAAGCAGATGCGCTGGAGATAGCAACTCAATTGAATCTTTTGCAGGAAAACAATGATGAGGCAATAATTTTATGGGTTGATGAAGTAATAAAGAATATGCCCGAAAAGGTTTTAGAATATAAGAGAGGAAAAAAAGCACTGATAGGTCTGTTTGCCGGTGAAGTAAAAAAATTAAGCAAAGGGAAAGCAGATATGAAAGCAGTAAATAAAGTATTGACTGAAAACTTAAATAAATAAGAATCTCTAATGAAAAAATTACTTATAATTATTTGTATTGCCCTTTCATTTTCATGTAATAGTGAAGAAAAAATAAAAGGAAGGTTTATAGTTAGCGGCAATGTAAAGAATGCCCCTGATCAGGATATTTTTTTAGAAGAAGTATACTTCAGTGAGAAGCCACCAAATGTAATTGACACAGGTAAATTGGCAAATGGAGTTTTTACTGTAAGCGGAATTGCCCCTGAACAAGGTATGTACAGGCTAAGACTTGAGAAGGGAGGAGGATATTTTTTTATTAATGATGCAGATAAAATCACTTCCTCCATAGATGCAACGGGACAAACTTTGATGTCTGCGGATTTTAATACACCTGCTAACAAATCCCTAATAAAATTTCTTCACCTGTTAGATTCACTACAAACGGAATTAAAGGCAGCCAGTGAATCAGTAAACTCATCCAAAACTGATGAGTACAAAAATTTTATTCTTAACTATATTGATACAGCGCAAAGCCCGGTGATGGTACTGTTTGCATTAGGGTATACACAAGGTATTGAGCCTGCTTTAATAGATAAATCCGTGGCAGGAGCAAGCAAAAAATTTCCTGACCACATTGCTTTAAACCAACTAATAAACCAATATAAACAGGAACAGGCCCAAAACAAAGTTAAGCCTGCTGCTCCCACTGAAGGCATTATGGCTCCTGAAATAAACCTGCCTGATCAGGAGGGAAAATTATTTTCGTTAAGTTCTTTAAGAGGTAAATATGTACTGATTGATTTTTGGGCAAGCTGGTGCGGCCCATGTCGCCAGGAAAATCCAAATGTAGTGGCTGCTTATAATAAATTTAAAAATAAAAATTTTACTATCCTTGGCGTTTCACTTGACAAAGAAAAATCACAGTGGTTAAGCGCAATAAAAGAAGATGGTCTTACTTGGAATCATGTTAGTGATCTTAAGTTCTGGAACAGCATGGTAGTGCCTTTATATAATATAGAGGGCATCCCTTACAATGTTTTAACAGACCCAACAGGGAAAATTATTGCAAGTAATTTGCGTGGCATTGACCTGGAGAATAAACTTGCAGAAGTTTTAAAATGATCTTTGTAACCATAATATCATGGTTAAGCTTAAAGTAGTTTTGAATCTACCTTTTGAGGAGAATCTAATCATATCAATTTCGGCTCTAAAAATATAATTGATCTTTATTCTACTGCCGGCTTATTAATTTTTCTATATCCACTTTACTCATCTCTTTTATCACTACAGCAATATGATTAGCGTCAATGCCAATTTCATTATACAATTCTTTTGGTGTGCCATGCTCTATAATAGTATCAGGGATACCTAAAATTTTTACCTCGGCCTTATAATTATTTGCCGCCATAAATTCTAAAACTGCCGAGCCAAAGCCACCAATAATAGTTCCGTCTTCTACGGTGATAATTTTATTGTATTTATTAAAAACTTCATGTAGTAATTCTTCATCCAATGGCTTTACAAATCGCATATCATAATGTGCAGGATCAAGACCTTCTCTCTTTACATCCCGTATAGCAGCAGCAGCAAAATTTCCGGGATGCCCGAATGATAATATCGCAATGTCTCTTCCATCTTTTAATTTTCTTCCCTTACCAATTTGTATTTCTTTCATTTTTGTTTTCCACTCAGGCTTTACAGCTTCACCACGGGGATAGCGGATAACAAAAGGATTTTTAATACTATCTAGCTGTGCTGTATACATTAAATCTCTTAATTCACTTTCATTCATAGGAGCGCTGACAATCATGTTTGGTATACAACGCATATACGCTATATCATATGCTCCATGGTGGGTAGGGCCATCTTCTCCTACAAGCCCTGCTCTATCTAAACAAAACACTACAGGCAAATTCTGGATAGCTGCATCATGAACTACCTGGTCGTATGCCCTCTGCATGAAAGAAGAATAAATATTACAAAATACCTTCATGCCCTGGGTTGTAAGCCCGGCGCTGAGTGTAACAGCATGTTGCTCGCAAATACCTACATCAAAAGCCCGGTTTGGCATTTTTTCCATCATATATTTTAATGATGAACCGCTTGGCATGGCAGGTGTAATGCCCATTATTTTATCATTTTGCTCAGCCAGCTCAACTAAAGTATGTCCAAATACATCCTGGTACTTAGGCGGTTGCGGTATTTCAAAAATCTTCTTATAAATCTTGCCTGTAATTTTATCA
The DNA here is from genome assembly GCA_039922095.1 of Ginsengibacter sp. Classification (GTDB taxonomy): domain Bacteria; phylum Bacteroidota; class Bacteroidia; order Chitinophagales; family Chitinophagaceae; genus Ginsengibacter. The sequence continues at coordinate 8,923 of JBDSAQ010000170.1, forward strand.
AATAAACCCGGGGCATGCCATTTGGTTTGTTCTTTTTCAGCAAGATGATACCCCTTTCCCTTCACCGTTTTTATGTGTAATAATTTGGGACCGGCAATGCCTTTTAAATCTTTTAAAGTATCAACCAACTTAGTGATGTTATGCCCGTCAATAGGCCCAAAGTAACGAAGCTTTAGCGCTTCAAATAAATTACTGCTTTTGCTCACCAGGCCTTTTAAACCAGCTTCAAATTTTGAGGCCATATCCCTGGAAAAGTGTTTACCGGGGAGCTTGCCAAGAATTTTCCAAAAATCATTTCTTATTTTATTATAGGTTTGAGAAGTAGTGATATCAGTAAGATATTCTTTTAATGCACCAACATTGGGATCAATGCTCATGCAATTATCATTTAAAATAATAAGGATATTGCTGTTTTCAATACCGGCGTGATTAAGCCCTTCAAAAGCCAGACCTGCCGTCATAGCCCCGTCACCAATAACTGCCACATGCTGCCGGTCTTTCTCTCCTTTATAATGAGAGGCCATTGCCATACCAAGAGCGGCAGAAATTGAAGTTGAAGAATGACCTACTCCAAAAGTGTCATATTCGCTTTCTGTTATTTTAGGAAAACCACTTAAGCCTTTATATTTTCTGTTGGTTGAAAA
>JBDSAQ010000171.1:0-10680 GCA_039922095.1 Ginsengibacter sp.
CATCAGTGATTATCAAAAAACAATTTTGGCCGACCCACAAACGAGCGGCGGATTATTAATTGCAGTTGAAGAGGATAGCGTTGAGGAAGTAAAAAAAATTTTATTAGAGGAAGGGATAGAATGTTTGAAATCGGTTGGGGGATTTATTAAAAGTGGAGAAAAGGTTATTCAAATTAATTAAAGTCATATGCTCAGATACTTTTAAGTGTATAAGGCAAAGCTTTCAAAAATGTTGTGATGTAATTCATCCCAAAGTTCCTCAAATATTCTTAATTTTTTAGGGTCATTGGTAAATTCTAATAATCTCAATTGAATAAAACATCATAAAGAATGTTATACACACCCTTTAAGAACTTGCCATAGTTTATCTGTTAATTCCATTTAATAACTTTAAACAAACCCATCAATCTTCTTCGCCAGCTTCCTATCTTTTTCTGTTACGATATCACCTGCATCATGTGTATTCAGCCAAATCTCCACCTTGTTATAAACGTTCGTCCACAGCGGATGATGGTCCATTTTTTCTGCTTCCAATGCAACTCTTGTCATAAAAGCAAAGGCCTCAGAAAAATTTTTGAACTCAAATTTTTTATAGAGCTTGTTATCTTTTTCTTCCCACATAATTTTCAAATTAAAGATTAAAAATAAAAGTGACTATCAAATCCTTTCAGAGGATAGGCCATGGTTAAAAAATCAAATGTTGTTTGTTCTTTATCTTTTCATTAGTCATTTCAGTAATGAATTGTACTGATGGGATGCTGCGAATAGAACTTATCAAAACACCAACTTCATCATCATGCATTATATCATCTTTAATAAGCCATAAAAAATCGAGGTGCTTAAACTCTGGTAAAAGATATTCTCCATCAAACTGGTTATTATAAAGGTAATGTTTTATGGTACCTCCTTTTTGAACATATTCATAAATAGAAAAAAAATAATTGCGTTGTTTTTTATTAAGTTGAATTTCTAAACCATTGTTTATCCTAAAATTGAATTGCAGCATTTGATTTAAGTGCCAGCAAAACTGATAATCTTTCATTGGCGCTACAATACCCAACAGGCGTGTTTCTTGAAAGAACTCATCTACTAAAGAATTGTTGTCAATTCGTAGCTTCATAAATTTAGTAAACCGGAAATTTTTAGAATATGCCCTATTTCTTTTTGGGATAAGGTGCCTTTTTCAGATTTGTCATAGATAGAAATGAGGTAAACTTTTTCCTTAATCAATCTTACATAAGTGATTATTCTTGCACCACTGCTTTTCCCTTTCCTTTTGATTTTATTTGAATACGGATTTTATAACAATCATTACCTAATAATGCGCCTGCAATGGGATTTTGTTTTAATGACTGAACTAAAAGATCAACATCATTCACTATGGAAGGATATTTTTTTTTAAGAGTTTTTAATTCGGATAAAAAAAGCGAAGTTGGCTCAATAGTAAACACATATATTATTTTAGCTTTTTTACAACTTCATCCCAGCTTTTTAACTTCAACTTTCCTTCTTCAGCAAGTTTTATTTCTTTAAAAGCTTGTATTAAAGAGTTTTTTATTGCAGTTTTATTTACGGTTGTGATTTTTTTTTCTTCTTTAACGTCAAGAAAACTAAATGATTTTAAAAGCTCTTTTGTAAAAGCGATTTTATTTTTTCTTTTTATAGTAACAACCAATGTTTCCATACCTTAAAATTAAAAAAAAATTATATCAAAACTTAACTCTTCATTTCCTCTTAAAACTTTTACTTTAGCAGCATCCCCTTTTTTATATTTACTCAAAGCTTTCATGTACGAATTGAGATCATAAGTTTTAAAATCATCAAAAGAAGTAATTATATCGCCAGCTTTTATTCCGGCTTTTTGTGCAATTTTTCCGTCTGAAATTCCATCTGCTCTTACCCCATTTCCATTATAAGAATAGTCGGGCATAATGCCGAGTGTAACTGTAAAGCGAGCCGGAAATATTTCAGATTCCCTTGTTTTCGTAAATACTAATTTTTCAGGCTTATTAGTTTCCTGCAAAATTTTGGAGATAAACTTTATAATATAAACAGCGCCTGTAAAATTAATTTTGTCAACATCATCCCCGGGCTTATGATAATCACTATGTATGCCTGTAAAGAAAAATAAAACAGGAATATCTTTTCTGTAAAACGAAGTATGATCGCTTGGCCCTACACCACTTGAATCAAATTTTAGTGAAAAGGATTTTTCAGAAGCCGATAATACTTTTATCCATGTTGGTGATGTGCCGTAACCGCCAATCATCAAATTTTTAGAACTATCATTAAGCCGCCCGATCATATCGAGATTAATCATGTAATCAATCTTGCCAACATCAATAGGTGAATGATCAATAAAATACTTTGATCCAAACAGCCCAAGTTCTTCCCCTGAAAAACAAATAAATAAATAGTTGTTCTTTTTTAAGCCATTCTTTTTAACCCATCTGGCGAGCTCAATAACGGCAGCGGTTCCACTCGCATTATCGTCTGCACCGTTGTTTATAGCCGCCGTCCCTGTCCATAAAGAGTTGTGGTCTTCACCATAACCCAGATGATCATAATGCGCCCCTATAATTATAGTGTTAGCCGCCGCATTATCAATGTATCCAATTACATTATGCCCCGTTCTTGTTCTATCTTCTATGTCTATTTTCAATTTCACATCCAGAGCGGTACTTGTATCCAGCAAATATTTTTGCGTGGCAGTTTTAGTTACATAAATAACAGGAATATTTGCCAGGGTCGATTTTTGTTTATCATTAAAAGCCATATCATCTTCCGTTTGGGTGCTGTTATAAATTATGAGAGCTGTTGCACCTTTATCACTTACTTCTTTTGCTTTTACATGCAGATAGTCATTAATATCAAAATGTGGATTATTTTTACTTTCATTTAGCAATTGTTTTATATCCAGGAACCAGGGCATTCCTTTTTCCTGGAAAGCCATAACCGGAGCAGCTTCTAAATATTTATTCGGGCTAAAATCTAAAGGAAAAAATTCTTTATTAATTTCAAGATCATTTCCATTTATAATAAGGTGAGTAGTTTTATTTATTTCTTTGCCGTCATCAAAAGTAAATGGCTGCAGGTATGATCCGCTATCACCTTTAGGTAATAAGCCGATTGTTTTAAACTGGGCGGATAAATAATTATAAGCAAGTTTTTCCCCATTACTTCCAGTCCTTCTCCCTTCCAGTTTATCATCTGCTAAAAAAGATATGTGAGCCTTTAAATTATTGAGTAATTCCTTATCAGCTTTCTTAAGTTTTTGAGCAAGGCTTTGGTAAGAGAAGAGTACAACAAAAAATAAAAAACTTTTCATGAATCGGGGGATTACTGCAAAACAAATTTAATCTGATTTTATTGAGGTAGTGTTAAAAGTTCCCTTTTTATAAAATTGTGTTTCTTAATTCGTAAGCTGTACTTAGTGTTTACGATTATTTTTGCAGACTTTTTTAAAAGCATTGTTTAAGCCTCTACATATAGCATTGGTCGGTAATCCAAATAGCGGAAAAACTTCGTTATTCAATTCTCTTACAGGCCTTAATCAAAAAGTGGGCAATTTCCCAGGGGTTACGGTTGATAAAAAAACAGGTATAACCAAACTCTCAGATTCCTTTAACGTAAAGCTTATTGATTTACCTGGCACTTATAGTTTGTATCCGAAGAGGCAGGATGAATGGGTAACATACAAAGTGCTGCTAAACCAGGATAAAGAAGTATCTGCAGATATTATTTTACTTATCGCTGATGCATCAAATTTAAAGCGAAACTTATTATTCTGCTCGCAGATCATTGATTTAAAAATTCCGGTAGTGATTGCATTCACCATGATGGATCTGGCCAAAAAGAAAAACATACAAATAGATATTGATGGGCTCGAAAGAGAATTGGGTGTACCTGTGATTACCGTAAACCCACGAAAAAATAAAGGAATAACACAACTTAAAAAAACACTCGGACTTACCATCGAAAATTTACATAAAGTTCCGGCAAGAGATTTTATTGATATAAAAACACTTGCAGGAGAAGCCATAAAAAATACTCAGGACTTAATCCCCGGCATAAGCGATTATAGGGCTGTTCACTATCTTATTAATTATGAAAATTTTTTGTTAGATCAACCAATACGGGAAAAGATTAAAAAAATTGAAGAGTATAATAACTTTAATCCAACAAAAACACAGGCCGAGGAAATATTGCTTCGGTATGCAAAGATCAAGAGCATTATGCAGCATACTGTAATTGAGGCCGATCCTCTGCAAAAAGCATTGTTTACTGAAAAGCTTGATAATATTTTACTTCATCGCTTTTGGGGTTATGCCATTTTATTAACTGTTTTGTTTTTATTATTTCAAAGTATATTCTGGGTAGCGCAATATCCAATGGATGCAATTGAATGGATCTTTGGTAAATTAGGAAGCGGACTCGGGCAAATACTACCAGCTTCATGGTTTAGCGATATATTAATTAATGGCGTGGTTGCAGGGCTTAGCGGTATAATGATTTTCGTACCGCAAATAATGATATTATTTGGATTGATAACATTGCTTGAAGACACAGGCTATATGGCCCGTATAAGTTTTTTAACCGACAGGGTTATGAGGAAAGCAGGACTTAACGGCAAAAGCGTAATGCCTATGATAAGCGGCCTTGCTTGTGCCGTACCTGCAATAATGAGTGCAAGAAGTATTGAAAATAAGAAAGAACGCCTGCTCACTATAATGTGCACACCCTTAATGAGCTGCAGCGCAAGGTTACCCGTGTATACTATCTTGATTGCTTTGATTATACCTAAACAATTTTTATTCGGGTTCTTTAATCTGCAGGGTTTGGTTATGCTGGCTTTATATTTATTAGGAACAATAATGGCCGTACTTTCCGCCTATATTTTAAAATGGTTTATAAGGAGTACTGAAAAAAGTTATTTTATTCTGGAACTGCCGGTTTACAGAGGTGCAAGATGGAAAAATGTATTTTATACTATGGTAGAAAAGGCGAAAGTCTTTGTTTATAATGCCGGTAAGGTTATTATGGTGATCAGTCTTTTGCTATGGGTTTTAAGCAATTACGGACCTAAACAAAAAATGCATACTGTCTTTCAGCAATATGAGAAACTGAAACAACAAAACCCTGCCCGGGCAAATGAATTAGACAGGCTTCGTAAAACAGCATTACTTGAAAACTCTTATGCAGGTAGCCTTGGTAAGGCAATAGAGCCGGCAATAATACCCTTGGGTTATGATTGGAAAATAGGCATTGCATTAATTACTTCATTTGCTGCAAGAGAAGTTTTTGTAGGAACTATGGCTACCCTTTACAGTGTTGGCGATGACGAACTGGATAGTAATCTCACACTTAGAAAAAAAATGGAGGCTGCCGTAAGAACTGATGGAACCAAAGTATATAATGCAGCCACCGGATTATCGCTCCTTGTTTTTTATGTATTAGCCATGCAATGTATGAGCACTCTGGCAATAGTTAAAAGAGAAACACGAAGCTGGAAGTGGCCCATTATTCAATTTATCTACATGACAGCACTCGCCTACCTAATGAGCTTTATTATTTATAATTTGTTCAGATAATTTTTACCACATCTATTTAGATTTTGAAATTCCCCGAACTCATTCCACCACTTATAATGAATATCTAACCGTTCATACAAACCTTTGTTTTGCATAGTTTAGAATTATTCTTTTAAAATCCATGCTGGTATTACGTTTCATGCAACGCATATTAATAGTTACAACCAACTACCTTAAAAAAGCTGGTATTATGTATTGCATGGTATTATAAAATCATTATCTTTGCTTTATGAAACGGAATAAAAAACTATTTACAAATAAAAAGGCTAAATCATGAACATTGAAAATACTGCGAGTCAGATGCGAAAAGGTGTATTGGAATTTTGCATTCTTTCAGTGATCAAATTAGGAGAAGCATATCCTTCTGATATAATTGACAAGATGAAAGAAGCAAACCTTAATATCCTTGAAGGAACTCTTTATCCTCTTTTAACCAGGTTAAAAAATGCTGAATTGCTTACTTACAGATGGGTAGAAAGTAATAGCGGACCCCCACGCAAATATTTTTTACTCACTGAAAAAGGTGCAGATTTTTATAAAGAGCTTGAAACCACATGGGAAGAGTTGGCCAATGCAGTGCAAACGCTAACCGGACAAAATGGATTAAACAATACAACTTCAACAACCAATAAATTGAACAGCGATGAAAAAAGTAATTAATATAAATTTCCAGGGCAGGGTAGTTCCGATTGAGGAAACTGCTTTTGAACTGCTAAAGCAATATACGGATAGCCTGAGAATTTACTTTGCCAATGAAGAAGGTCGGGATGAAATAATTAATGATATAGAAAGCCGCATTGGTGAGCTTTTTCAGGAGAGAATAACAAAGGGCGCTACCTGTATAACCGATGATGATGTAAATGCTATTATAAACAATATGGGGCGTCCCAAGGATTTTGCAGATGCGGACAGTGATCAGCCAAAAGTTAGTTATACATCACAAAATTCCAATACTTCAAATGAGTATGCCTATAATTCTTTTGCGGGCAAAAAGTTGTATAGGGATGCTAATAATAAGTTTATAGGTGGAGTGTGCAGCGGCATTGCGGCTTACTTTAATTTAGAGCCCATTATAGTACGTTTAGTTTTCATTTTTTCAGGTATTGGTGTTCTTGCTTACATACTGTTGTGGGCCTTTGTTCCAAGCAGCGATAATGTTCAAAACGGCGTTCGTAAAAGATTATACCGGAACCCTGATGAAAAATTAATAGCAGGTGTGTGCAGCGGTATTGCAAGCTATTTTAATATAAGTGTATGGATACCGAGGATACTTTTCTTAATTCCTTTTATTTCGTTTCTTTTTAGATGGGGACATTTTGGACCATTGTATTTTCCAAACTTTTTGAGTTTTTCATTTAGCCCGGGAGCATTGATCATTTATATTATTCTCTGGCTTGTAATTCCAGAAGCACATTCTACTGCTGAAAAATTAGAAATGAAAGGGGAGAAAGTTGATTTAAATTCTATAAAGAATTCTGTAATCGAAGAAATGAAGGATGTACAGCATAGAATGGGGAAAATGGGAAAAGAGGCGAAAGATATGGCACAGCAAAAAAGTAAAATGATGGGTGCGGAAATGGGATATGCCGTTAAAAAAACCAGCAGATCATTTGGGGACATATTAGTATTTATTATTAAAGCTTTTGGTTATGTTGTTATTGGGAGTATATTATTATCCCTGATTGTAGCATTATTTACTGTAGCTGTGGTGGCAATCGGTTTTTTTCCTTTAAAAGGATTCCTTCTTAATGACGGATCGCAAAGTGCCTATGCCTGGGGAACATTATTATTTTTTATCGGAATACCGGTAATAGGTATTATAACTTTTATTATAAGAAGAATAGCAAAAATTAAAAGCAATAATAACCTGATGCGGTATAGCTTTTTAGCGTTATGGTTGCTTGGGGTATTTTGTTTTGTTTCATTAATATTTTCTGTTGGCAGAGATTTTAAAAGCACCAATACAATAAACGAACAAAATATCGCTTTATCAAATCCAGGTGTACAAAAACTTGAAGTTTCAACTTATGCCTCAAGCAGATTCTATGACCGGAATAACTTTTTCCATATAGAACCATTTGCTAATTTTTTAGATGAGGATACAGTTTATATAAATAATATACAGCTCAGAATTATAAAGTCTGCCAATGATAATTTTAATGTTACCCTCGTTAAAATGTGTAATGGCAGAACCCGCAGGTTTGCTGATACATTGGCTAATAAAATGGTATATAATATTAACCAGGTAGATTCTGTTTTACTTATAGATAAAGGCATAACCATTACAAGGCAGGATAAATTCAGAAATCAACAGGTTATTATAACTATTTCTGTACCTGTTGGTAAAATAATTAACATCAATAAAAGATTTCGCAATACAAGGTGGGAACATTTTAACGGACCATGGAATAGTGACAATTGGGATTGGGATTCAGATTGGGATAGAGATGAAATTAAAGGCTGGGAAAGGCATTATGGTGAAGACCTGATTATGAAAACAGATGGTTTATATACGCTTGATGGAAGGCTTGCTGATAAGGATTATCATAGCAATGAATATGATGATAACAGGGACTGGAACGATGAAAATAATCTCCGTAAGCCCGGTACAACGCCAGGTTATCGCTATGAAGAAACACAAAAGGCCATTGACTCGTTAAGGATGATTAAAGACACACAAATGCAGATAATGAAAGATTCTTTAAAAAAGGCAAAAGACGAGATAGAGAAAAACCTGGAAAAATTAGAAAATAAAATACCTGTGAAAGAACAGGCATATTACCGCCCTGATAATCAGAGGAATGATTTTGTAGTACACATTTAAAAGTAAAATAGTTTCAATAGTTAAGTTGAAGTTGAGACAAAGCGAGGCTCCAAACGAAAGTGAGGAGCCTTTTTTGTTTCAACTGGGATTTATGGATATAGAAATTACAGGAAAACCATTTTTAACATTGCATTGATAATATATACAACGAGAGTCTTAATAATGTAATCTGCTAAATCATGATTCACACATTATATTTGCAAGTCTTATTAATCTCATAAATCCCATAAATCCTGGTTCAGACATGAAGAATACGCCCTTCACCCAAAAGCATATTAACCTTGGTGCAAAGATGGCTGAGTTTGCAGGTTACAATATGCCCATTAGTTACAGTGGAATTAATGATGAACATGCGGCAGTACGCCATAACGCAGGAATATTTGATGTGAGTCATATGGGAGAATTTATATTGAAAGGTGAAAATGCTTTAGACCTTATACAACGCCTCACAACAAACGATGCATCAAAATTAACGGCCGGCAAAGCCCAATACAGTTGCTTTACAAATGCCACCGGGGGCATAATTGATGATCTGATCGTGTACTGCATAGAAGAAAATAAAGTGTATATGCTTGTGGTTAATTCCAGCAATATTGATAAAGATTGGAATTGGGTTAGCAGCAATAACACTAAAAAAGCGGAACTGCATAATATCTCTGATAAAACCTGCCTGCTTGCCATACAGGGCCCTAATGCCGTAAAGATGTTGCAACCATTAACCGAACTGGAAATATTGAATCTTAAATATTACACCTTCGTTAAGGGGAAATTTGCAGGCGTTGATAACGTTCTGATAAGTGCAACAGGCTACACAGGTTCAGGCGGTATTGAGATTTATTTCGAAGACACTAACGGGGCTGCAGATATAATATGGGATAAAATATTTGAAGTGGGCGCCCCGCAAGGCTTAAAGCCTGTCGGGCTGGGTGCCCGGGATACTCTCCGGTTAGAAATGGGTTATTGTTTATACGGCAACGATATTGATGATAAAACTTCTCCCCTGGAGGCAGGCCTTGGATGGATAACAAAATTCACAAAAGATTTTACAGCCAGGCATATTTTGGAAGAACAGAAATTGCATGGCGTACCCCAAAAGTTAGTTGGACTTGAAATGGTAGAAAAGGGTATTCCCAGGCATGATTATGAAATTAAAGACCACATGGGTGCAACCATTGGCAGAGTAACCAGCGGCACTCAATCCCCCTCATTAGCCAAGCCAATTGCAATGGGATATGTTCATACAATCTTCACCCCTATTGATACACAGGTTTATGTAAAAGTGCGGGACAAATTACTTATAGCCAAAGTGGTAAAAATGCCTTTTGCATAACCGTTCTCTTTAAAAAATTTTCCTAAATTCTATTTAATGGCATCCAAAACTTTAGTTCCTCAACTGCAAACATGTTTGTCACCCGGCCTTTTATATACTAATAATGTGAGCCAGAGCATTATAGTAATCATAGATGTGTTAAGAGCAACATCTACCATTTCAACAGCTATAAAAAATGGCGCTAAAAGTGTAATCCCTGTAAATAGTGTAGCAGATTGTATAAAGCTGGGAAACCAGTTAGAAGTTATCACGGCAGGAGAGAGAGACGGCAAAATTGCTGAAGGGTTAACCTACGGAAACACCCCCTTTCAATACACCGAAAAATTTATACGGAATAAAACATTGGTACTTACAACAACAAACGGAACAAGACTTCTTCACATGGCGCTTACAGAAAATGCCAAAGAGATCATCATTGGCTCTTTCACAAATTTATCTTCAGTTTGCGAATACCTGATCGCACAAAAACAAAATGTAATTCTTGCATGCGCAGCATGGAAAGATCTGGTTAATATAGAAGATACCTTATTTGCGGGTGCGGTAATTAGTAAAATTAAAGAGCATTTTATTATTGATTGCGATTCGTCTCAAATAGCTGAGAGCTTGTATAATCTAGCCCGGGGAGATATGTTTTCATTTATGCAAACAAAAAACGCTTCTCATTTTAAAAGGCTTATGGAGTTTGGCCTGGAGAAGGATATAAGATATTGCCTTACAGAAGATGTAGCAAATGTTTTGGTAATTTATAAAGATGGCAGATTAGTGGCTGCTTAAATTATTTAAATTTTATATTACGTTTTCAAACCAAAATCCTGTTTATTTTCCTTTACTTTTGCAGATTGCTTTTTTCTGAATCATTTGCAAAAACCTACATCTAAATCATACATTTAATTGGCCCTGCCCCATCTTATTAAATATGTTTATAATTCCGGTAC
>JBDSAQ010000172.1:0-10576 GCA_039922095.1 Ginsengibacter sp.
GGTTCATATTCCCTGTAAGATCAAACTTTAATTCTTTTACATTACCTGCTGGCAATGTTGTTTTTTCAGGCGAACGCAACATGCCATAGTTAAGCGTTACAATATCGGCCTTATCATTACCCATGTCCATGCCGGCCATACTGTGACTGTCATTGTTCATCTGCATTGCTTTACCAGCATTCTTTGTGACCTCACCCCCCTCCCTCTCCAAAGGAGAGGGAGCTGTTTTGTTATCCTGTATATTATTCATATTGTGATCTCCAGGCTTTTGTTCCCCGCTTTTGGAGGGGTTAGGGGCGGCTCCTGTTATTTCAGGATACATTACGGTATTCATATCCATCACCTGGTTACTCATTTCCATGCCCTCCATTCTTTTCATGTTGCCTTTCATATCCATCATATCATTCATCATTTTCATACCTGCGAAATACTTTAGCTTAGGCAACTTTGTTGCCGGTACTTTTTCACCGCTGCCCAACCAAAGAGAAGCCGATTTGGTGCGATCTTCCGGCGTTACTAAAAACTCGTAACTCTTATTTTCGGGAATGGTTACAACAACATCATAAGTTTCTGATACAGCTATGATCAATCTATCCACTTCCACCGGTTCTACATCGTTGCCATCGCTTGCTACTACTATTATTTTGCCCCCCGAATAAGTAAGCCAAAAGTAATCTGAGGCGCCGCCATTTGCTATCCGCAGCCGTACTTTATCACCTGCTTTAAATTGGGGTTGAACATCCTTATTTTTTCCATTGATCAAAAAATTATCATAATACACATCGCTTACATCCATCGCATTCATGCGCTTCCATTCGTTGCTGATCTTTGTTTTTAAGTGACCTGTTTTAATTGCCTCTGTATAGCTTTGAGTAGCGCCTTTTTGTATGGCGAACCAATCTGTTTGATTTTTCAAACTGCGGTGCACTTCTTCTGGTTTCATGTCTGTCCATTCGCTTAATACAACCGGCATGGTAGGTATGTCCCATTCCTTTCTTTTGTTCATGATAAAGGCTCCATACATTCCAATTTGCTCCTGCAACCGGGTATGGCTATGATACCAATGAGTGCCATGCTGAACAATTGGAAATTTATATAAATGTGTTGTATGTGGCTTTATAGGCATCTGCGTTAAGTTAGGCACGCCATCATATTTATTGGGGAGAAACAACCCATGCCAATGCAAAGAAGTCTCTTCATTTAATTCGTTGTGCACCCATATTTCTGCAGTATCACCTTCCGTGAAAGTAAGTGTAGGCATTGGTATCAGGCCATTAACTGCAATGGCACGTTTTGTTTTTTTTCCAAATGTTACTAAGGTATCTCTTATGTATAAATCGTAACGGACTGTATGTGGTGGGGTATTACCAGGAAGGGTTTTTATCTTTCCTAAATGTGCTTTTGCCATATCCATATCTGTCTCGTCCATTTTATCCATTTTCATGTTACCCATGTTCATTGAGCTGTCCATGGGTTCGTCTTTATCCATTTTCATACTGCCCGTGTCCATAGATTTATTCATCTTCATCTCCTTCTTGTCCATGGGCATATCCATATTCATTTTTTTGGAAGCAGTTTTTAGCGGAGTATTTTTTACTGTTTTTTTAACCAGCTTCATACCGCATTTGGGACAGTTGCCGGGTTTATTACTTTGCACTTCCGGATGCATAGGACAAGTGTAAATGACCTTTTGAGTTGGTTTTCTTGCTTCCTTTTTTTGCATTGGCATTTTCATTCCCGGCATATCCTGCGTAAATCCAAAAGAGTAAATCGCTAATCCAAAAAAAATTGAGAACATTTTTTTCATTCTATTGGCTTTTATTTTATTTACTTTTTACTTTTAACATACTTGCATTTATGGCTACCACAACTGTACTTATAGTCATTAAAACCGCACCTGCTGCCGGGCTTAATAAAAGTCCCTGGCTATATAGAACACCAGCTGCTAACGGTAAAGCCACAACATTGTAGCCTGTTGCCCAAATTAGATTTTGAATCATTTTACGGTAAGTGGCTTTGCCAAATAATATCAGGTTCACCACATCTTTCGGATTGCTATTTACCAAAACAATTCCTGCTGTTTCTGCTGCTATATCACTACCACTGCCAACAGCAATACCCACATCTGCAATTGCCAAAGCCGGTGCATCATTTACGCCATCACCCGTCATGGCAACAAACTCTCCTTTGCTTTGCAGCTCTTTTATTTTTTCTAACTTTTGATGAGGCAATACTTCCGCAATAAAACTATCCATGCCTAAGCTCTCACTTACGCTTTTTGCAACTTTACTGTTATCACCAGTTAACAATATTGATTTGATTTTGTTTTGTTTTAAAGTGTTAATTGCTTCCGCAGATTCAGGGCGGATTTCGTCTGACAATGCAATGTATGCAGCCAATTCATTATTGATAATTATAAACACAACCGTTTCTGTATCATTCGCTGTAAAGCCATCCGGAACATTAATATTATTTTCCTTTAAATACCCCGGACTAACAACTAATATTTTTTTACCATCAACTGTGGCCTCAACACCTTTGCCTGTGATAGCATTAAATTTTTCTATTGATGGAATAGTGATTGACAACTCTTTTGCTTTTTGAAGGATGCCTGTTGCGATTGGATGTTCTGATTTTTGCTCCAACGCAGATGCCAAACGAATAATCTCGTTTTCTGTTAACCTCACCCCTAACCCCTCTCCAAAGGAGAGGGGGACGATTTTTGACACCTGGAATTTTCCTACCGTAAGCGTTCCTGTTTTATCAAATACAATAGTGGTGATCTTTCTTGAATTTTCGAATGCCGTTCTGTTCTTAATCAGCAAGCCATGCTTTGCAGAAAGCGCAGTGGATTTTGCAACCACTAACGGCACGGCCAACCCCAATGCATGAGGGCAACAAATAACAATCACTGTTACCATTCTTTCCATTGCGAATGCCAAAGATTGCCCGGTTAAATACCAATATAAAAAAGTAGCAATACCCGCAACGATCGCAATTATGGTTAACCATTTTGCAGCCGTATCTGCAAGCAACTGCGTTTTAGATTTTGATTTTTGTGCATCATCAACCAGCTTAATTACCTGGGAGAGATAAGAATCTTTTGCGGCATGAGAGACCGTAACTTTTATTGAACCATTTCCATTAATTGCCCCGGCGATAACTTTATCCCCTTTTACTTTTTGCACAGGCTTTGATTCACCTGTTAGCATTGATTCATTCAGGTAACTTTCACCTTCCAGTATTATTCCATCAGCTGCAACTTTTTCGCCTGGCTTTACCAGAATGATATCGTTCTCCTTCAAAGTATCAGTCTTTACATCATGAACCATATCAGGCATCACCATGTGTGCATCGGCTGGCATCAATTGAACTAATAACTCTAATTCTTTTGAAGCCCCGGCCACAGATTTCATTTCTATCCAGTGTCCCAAAAGCATGATGAGGATTAATGTAGACAGTTCCCAGAAAAAATCCATACCTGGTAACCCAAACACAATCGCTACGCTGTAGATGTAAGCAACTGTTATGGCAAAGCCAATTAAAAACATCATACCGGGATTCTTTGCTTTAACTTCATCAACCAATCCTTTTAAAAATGGCCATCCCCCATAAAAAAATACCACAGTTGATAATACAAATAAAATATATTGAGAGCCTGCAAACTGCCAATCAACCCCAAGAAATTTTTGTATCATCATTGACAGCAGCATGATGGGAATGGTAAGAACAAGCACCACATAAAATCGTTTTTTAAAATCAGCTATCATCATTGCATGATGGTTATGCCCCGCCATACCCATTGAAGGGTTGGATCCATGTTGCATGGCACTGTGATCTATTTTTGAATGATCCATTGTTTTTGTTTTAGCAACTGTTTCAGTTTGATGTTGATGTTCCATTTTATTTTTTATTTTTTAAGCTGGTAAAGAATCAGAGCAATTACCCATGGTAATGTAAAAGCTAACAAGAGCCATTTGAAATCTGAACCAAGGATAAAGTTCACAACAGTCATTGAGCCTATAGAACTAATTCCTGTAATGGCAACAATAATAAATGCCCCTTGTGTTCGTGTTCGAAACGATGTGAACGAAATATAAACAGTTAACAATCCGGTAGTGAAAATGTAACCGCCCATTACCCAAAAAACTTTTTGTAACCAGGCAGATAAACCCGGGACAGAATTATTTATAACTGATAAAGAGGTTTTCATGTAGTATAAATCTTCAGGCAATAAGGAAGATCGCAACACAACAAAATAAATTCCCATTACAATAAGCAATGATCCGCTAAGTGCAAGCATTGATGCTGAATATGGTTTTAGTCTTAACATTATTCCCGGTTATTTTTTTTCAAGATTCTTTTTTGTATCGTTAAGCATATTGCTTAAACACCAATTGCAATACAAGTTTGCGAACAGGAAAGAAAGGATTTTATAAAACCATTCTTTCGGGGGTAAATAGCTGATTGACATTTTTGCACTTGTTCCGTTTTCATCTGAGCTTATTTCATACCACATGCGATACCATGACATGATAATTATTTTTGCTTCCCCAACTGTTTCCCATTCTTTAAGTTTTGGCGGTTGCCATTTTGTAACGGCTTCACTAAAATCCATGGTCATTCCCATCATTTTTCCATACCAACGATAACTTGCAGCAATGCCGGTTGGTTTTATTGAAAGTTGCTCCAACTTTAATTTACTTCCCATCATCATCATTGAACTTTCGCTCATGTGCATTCCTGTTTTTGAGAAGTCATCCATTTGCGCAAATACTCTTTCAGGAGTGGCATTAATGAGTATGCTTTTAGATTTTGTTTTCATGGTTAAATATTTTTCAAAATAAAATCTACCCGTTCTTCCGGCGGAAGCACAGGAACATGAATGACGGGAAATGGCAGTGCTTCATAAACTTCGGTGAGCAGTATATGAATTTTTCTCTGCGAAACTTAATTTTCTGTCCGGGCATAGTCCTTTATTAATGGAAGACAATCGAGAATGAAAATTTTTTTATAGGAAACTTCAAACAACGCTCTTGTTAATTTTTCATCTTCCGCAATATTTAAAAAACGATAATAAACAAGCGCATCAGGAATGGCACGGTCGAGAAAGACAAGAAGTTCAGGTAAAATTTGAGACTCCTGTTCTATCTGCATATTTAAAATCCCCAATTGAAATTCCTCCTGATTTTTTCTAACCTCTTCAATAGTTTTTCCTTTGAGACGCTGTGTATCAAGATAATGCCTGGCATGTTCAATGGTGGTTATGTAACCTCTTTCTTTAAGTAAATTAACTGTTGTCGTTTTGCCTGAACCTGGCCCTCCGGTGATAACATACCAATTTGTTTGCCTTCTAAGATTGTTGCTGATACTATTTGACAATATTCCCATTACTTCCTAATTTATTTTTCTCATCTACTACATTTTCATTCCTTCCATGGGGTTAGTGCCTTTCTTAAATTTAAATTCACTATTTAGTAAATAGGCCCCGCTTGTTACCACTATATCTCCATCTTTTAACCCTGATGTAATTTGCACCCTGTTTCCATCTTCAAAACCAATTTCTATCATCCTGCTTGCATATCTTCTTTCTGATGTTTGTATCCAAACTGTTGCACCTGTTGCACTGCGGATCACAGCATCCGATGGTAATGTCAATGCATTTATCTTCTTATCCTTAATTGTTACGTAAGCTGACATGCCGGGTTTAAGCAGGTTATCATTGTTTGCCACATACACCCGCAATAATGTAATGCGTGTTTGAGAATTGATTTCAGGGTTTACAAATTCAACTTTTCCATAACTCAGTTTGCCTGGCAAATTTGGGAATTGTAGCGTTGCTGTCGCATTAGAATTTATTTGTGATAACTGGGATGAATAGATCTGAGCTTCTGCCCAAAGGGTTGATAAATCTGTTACTCTCATAATAGTTCCGCCTTCCATACTGTATTCGCCTTCATTAATATCTAGAGTAGAAATGTAACCTGAAAGCGGGCTGTAAAAAGTTGTAAGAGGCGATTCTTTTTTATTGGCCAGGTCCCCGATCTGATTTTCTGAAAGGCCCCATAACGTTAATTTATTTTTAGCACTTTGTAACAGCGTAGCAAAATCAATCAAAGGATTGTCAATCAATTTTCTTTGTTGAAGGTTTAATACGTATTCCTGTTTAGCATTGTTCAATTCTTCGCTGTAGATGTCATACAGCTTATCTCCTTTGTTTACATGATCGCCAATGTTTTTAAAATAAAGATGTTCAATTCTTCCCATTACTCTTGAGCTTACTGCATTGATCTTTGTTTGATCGGCATTTAAAATTGCTGTAAGTATTAACTGGTTCCCCACGGTGCTATTACGTATGGTATCTACCAGTATATTTCCCAGTTGAACCTGAAGTTCATTCAACTGAATATCATCGGGATTACCGGCATCTTTCTTTTCGATTGCCCGGGTAGTTTGAACATTGCTTGCGGAAGTTGCCTTCTTATTTTTGCATGCGAAAATGAATAGTGATAATGCAATGATGATTATGTATTTCATACTATTTATTAACTTTTATAAAACTTTCACTGTCTATTAAAAACTGCGCATTCACAGCCACGGAATCAGTAATAGAAAGGCCATTCGTTATTTGAATTTGTTTGTTGTATGCTAAACCGGTTTCTATTTTTTGTGCTTTGAAAGCATTCCCGGTTTTAATGAATACTATCTTGTCAAGGCCCAGTGATACAACAGCTTCACGAGGCAGCCAGTTGGTATTTAATTCCTTTCCAAATATGGTAGCTTTTACCTGGCTCCCAATTGGGAGTTTCAATAGTGTGTTATTTATATTTACCCTTGCAGTAAGTGTTTTATTACCTGGCCTGAAAAAAGGTTCTATAAAAAAAACTGTCGCGTTAATATTTTCTGCAGGTCTGGCTTCTGATACCATCATTACAGGATTCCCAATTTTAATTAAAAGTTGATCAGCCGGATAAATATTTAACAGCGCCCAAATTTTATCTGGGTTATAAACTTTGAAAATGGTTTGGCCTTTTTTCACATACATTCCTTCTCTCAAATCTAATTCCCGTGTGTTTAATGAAGAGGCATCATTCATAACAGTTGTTTCCTTTGAGTTATTATCCATACCTGTCTCAGATGCTTCATGAATGTGCCCGCTATAATTACTATAAACCGGTATGGATAATAATGGCTTCCCGGATTTGAGTATTTGCTGAAGCGCTGCTTGAGGAAAACCAACCAAGAGGAGCCTTTGTTTAGCTGATGATATCAGGGAAGAGTTGGAAGGATCGTTTTTAAGAAGGAATAAAAAGTTTTGCTGATCTGTAAGAAGTTCGGGACTATAGATGTCCATAATTTTCTGGCCTTTACTAATTTTTTGATAGCGATAACGGATGTACAGCTTTTCAATTCTACCATTGATCCGGGCGGCTATAGATCCCACTTCATTTGTATTGTAAGAAGTATAGCCAAGGGCATTTACCCTGATAATTTCAACACTTCTTTTAATGGTAGTAGCCTGTATAGCAGAAACCGCATAAGTATTAGCAGGCTGCAGTAAAGTGTGTAAGGAAATGTCATGCATTACCTCACCATGCGTTTCCTTTCTTATTAATTGCATTCCGCAGATGGGGCAATTACCAGGTTCATCACGAATGACCTGCGGATGCATGGAACAGGTATAAAGCATTTTTTCATCCTCAGCAGTTATGCCCATATTCTTATTCTCAAGGGTACTGTCCATGTTCATATTTTTCATATCTGCAGTTCTTTCCTGCCGGATATGTGTATCATTTTTTGGCGATAGTACTTTGAAATATATCCATGCAACCACAGCTAATAATACCAGCGCCGATGATGTAATAATTAATATTTTATTTTTTTTCATGAACTGATATAGTTATTTTATTTGCAGAACTCTTTCCAGTTCAACCTGCATTGTCAGTAATTCCTGCAACAGTTTTAAATATTCAAGCTGCGTCATATTTAATGTTTCCCATGCATCATAAAGCATAAATAATTCCTCGGTATTTTGCGAATACGCCAACTGCATTGTTTTATAATTATTTTTTAATGCAGGTATAATATTATCCTCATAAAGCTTCAACTGCTTTTTCTTCAATTCCATTTCATTGCTCATTCTGTATGCCATGCCACTGTATTCGATCGCCATCATTTCCTTTTGTGACTGCAAAGCAGTGGCCTTCCATTTCAGGCTTTCGATATTGGCTTTATTCATTTTAGCAGACCATCTGGCAAGCGGTATTTTCATCATCCCCATTAAAGTGTATTGCATGGGGAAACCTCCAAAGCCAAACATGTGATCATAACGAATACCGAATTGTGGCAGGAGGCTTTGCTTTTCTGTTTCCTGTTTTAAAAAAGTGAGATCAATGTTTTTATCAATGGCTTTTAGATCGCTGCGGTTAGTATAAAAAAATATGCTGTCGAATATTGTTGATGTATAGTCATTTATTTTGTAAGTGGTATCAATTTCAAAATCAGTCATGGCATTTCTGCCCATCAGGGAGTTGATGCGTATGCGCTTTTCCCTGATGTCGTTTGCAAACATCAGTTGCATATTTTGTATGTTGCCCAATGCTGCCTTTGCTTTATAGTAAGCGCTGATCTTTTCTAATCCATTTCTGTATCTTAACTCTGCATTCTTAATCATGAAATCAACCAGCTTTTCATTTTGCCCGAGAATTACCAGTTTCTTTTCAAGCACTATCCATTCGTAGTAAGATTGTTTTGCATCATTGATATATTCATTTAGCATGGCGATCTTTTTTTCCTTTTCTACAGAAGACATAGCCTGCATGTATGCCGCATCTGCATTCTGTTTTTTTCTGTTAGGAAACATTTGCTGACCACCGATCATGTATTGCCCCATTCCTGGTTCCCCCATATCGTCTTTCTTCCAAAGTTTGGGATTATAGGGAACCATCCACAAGCCCGTGTTAACTTCCGGTGGCATCCAGCTTTTAGCGCCTTTGGCAGCTTCATCCATTGAACGGATCTCTGCGTCATACATTTTAAAAGATGGATTATGCGCCCAAATAGAATCCACAATTTCACTGATGCCCATTGGCTTTTGAGCATTTGTTTTACGAACAGTAAAAATTATTAATCCAAATAATAAATAAAGTATTTTCTTCATGAACTGTTTTTTATGCAATAAGCTTTTTCATTTCTATAATTCATTTTTACATTTTTGATGTCTGCTCTTTAATATTATTATACTGCTTTTAATTGACTAAGTTTTACATCTCCGCCAACAGTTACTTTTCTTTTCCCCCATTTAATTATTTCAAAACCTGCCAGGTAAACCAAGCTTGCTGTAACAGGGAAAATCCAGTCTTTAACGGTTAGAGGTCCAGTGTGCAGGTAAAGGTTAAAAAATGGTGTATAGATAATCGTAAACATGGCAAGCAATGAAAGCAGCATACCCCAAAGAAGATTTGGGTTGGAAAAAAGAAACCTCCCAAACACACTATTTTTTGTACGGATGCAAAAAATATTAATGAACTGGGTAAGGATAATGGTAATGAAGGTTCCTGTTACAGCCGTTGCATGCTGATCTGTTTCACCCTTATGAAAATTAAAAACAAAATTAAAAACAGTTACAGCCAATAACCCCCTGGTTAATCCCGAGCCGAGCACCTGCAACAATACGGCACGATTGAGTAATTGCCCCTTTTTACGGGGAGGAGCTTTCATGATATTTTCATCTGCCTTGTCGAAAGTGAGCATGAGTAGCGGAAGCATTTCACCTACTAAATCAATCAATAAAATCTGAATAGCTAAGATGGCTATTGGCTGATTAAAGTATACGCCTGCAAAACCATACAGCACACAAACCAGTTCAGCGGTATTGGATGCAAGTGTGGCGATTACATTTTTACTGATGTTATTAAATATGGTCCTTCCTTCTTTTATTGCTTTTACTATTGTTGAAAAATTATCATCAAGCAATACCATAGCCGCAGCCTCCTGCGCAACCTTTGAGCCACTCTGCCCCATGGCTACACCTATGTCAGATTTTTTTAAACTCAATGTATCATTAACACCGTCTCCTGTTACCGCCACCACATCACCCATCTCTTTCAGCAGGGTTACAATTTTTAATTTATCATCCGGCGATACACGGGAGAATACCAGGGTTCTCTGCAGCAATGCTTTTTTAATATCTGCATCATTCATAGTACTGAACCGTTGCTGGGTAATAACTTCAGGCAATGAATTATCAGCATTGGAAAGACCTATGTTTTTTGCAATAGCACGGGCTGTAATTTCATTATCACCCGTAATAATGATGATGCGGATATGTGCATTAAATGCGTCCTGCACCGCCTGCGATACTTCTTCCCTCGGCGGATCGAACATGGTTACAAAGCCTCCAAAAACAAGATTACTTTCACTTTCTTCTACCGTGTATTTGTGTGCATTAGCTTTGTTTAATTCCTTATATGCAATCGCTATTACTCTTAGCGAATCTGCAGCATACGATTCTGCATGTTGCAGTAAGGCTTTTTTCTCATCAGGCGTAAGTGGTTTTATTTCTCCATGAACAATT
>JBDSAQ010000173.1:0-3215 GCA_039922095.1 Ginsengibacter sp.
AAAAAATGTATGCAGCAAATTAAAGATCTGCCACAAAATATACGGGTAGAATATTATGGCGATATAGAGCAGGTTAAAGTAGAGAAGGCGCTGTTACATTCACATATCTTTATCCTGCCAAGTAAAAGTGAAAATTTTGGTCATGCTATTTTTGAAGCATTATCTGCGGGAAGGCCCGTAATTACAAGTAATTATACGCCCTGGAAATATTTACAGCATTCAAAAGCAGGTATTAATGCAGAAACAGAAATCATCTCATTGCAAAATGCAATAAATTCATTTGCGTTAATGGAACAGGCAGAATATAATTTATGGAGCAAAAATGCCAGCGAATACGCGGCCTCTGCTATAAATTTGGGGGAAATTAAAAAGCAATATAAAAACATGTTTACTCTACAGAATGATTAAAAAAGATTATAGAAATGCTTTTTTATTTTATCTACTCAAATTTGCCGGCTTATTTATAATCATTTATTGTGTAACATTTTCTATTATAGGTTTATCAGTGCCTGGGGGGTATTACAGCAGTTTTATCTATCACTATCTAAATTATGTTAGCTGGCTTAGGGCATCACTGTTATATGCTTCACAATGGGCTTTATCAGTGTTTGGCTATGATAGCTATATCACTGCTAATGTTTTATTAAAGCTAAAAGATGGTTATGGGGTAAGAATTGTATATTCCTGTTTGGGTTATGGTGTAATGAGCTTTTGGATCGCATTCATTTGTGCAAATAAAGGAAACCTCAGCAGGAAATTTTTTTGGATATTGGGGGGGCTACTCCTGATATGGCTTATAAATGTTACAAGAATTTGCCTCTTATTGCTGGCTTCAAATAAACATTGGCAAACCTTGCCTCCTTTTGATCATCATACTTTATTTAATATAGCTGCATACTTAACCATATTTATCCTTATGTATTTCTACGACAGGTCAAATAAAACAAGAGGAGCAGGAGATATATCTTCAAATCCAGGTGTACCATTAATAAATCAATAATGCATACTGATCTCTCTTTATATAATAATGAATGGTACAGGCCTGGTTCATTTTTAAAAAGAATCTTATGGCATTATACTAATATCATTTTTTTTAAGAGCGGTGTTTTTCCATTTTATAAATTAAAGGTTTTTTTACTTAGCGTTTTTGGGGCTAAAATTGGAAAGAAGGTCTTGATAAAACCTTTTGTAAATATCAAGTATCCCTGGTTTCTTATTATAAAAGATTATGTGTGGGTTGGCGAAAATGTCTGGATAGATAATCTTGCTAATATCAGCATCGGAAATAATGTATGCTTGTCGCAGGGAGCAATGTTACTTACCGGTAACCATGATTATACAAAGCCAGGGTTTGATCTTTCTATAAAAAAAATTATTATTGAAGATGGGGTGTGGATAGGAGCAAGGGCTGTAATATGCCCTGGTGTTACCTGTAAAAATCATTCAGTATTATTGGCAGGGTCTGTTGCCGCAAAAGATATGGAACAATATTCTGTTTATAAAGGCAACCCTGCTGAAAAGATAAAGGACAGGATATTTACAGGAGAATCCATGAATAATTAGATGTATATTTAGGGAATGAATAAGCTTTGCTATACCTCTCAAATGCCAATATCTTATGCACGTTTAGCGATAAATACCAAATTTATATTAAATCAATATCTATCTTTGAGCCCAGGTTTATCGTCCCTTTTATATTTATCCGTGCAGCCATGAAAATTTCACTAATTACTGTTACTTATAATTCCGAAAAATATCTTGAGAACTGCATTACTTCGGTAATTAAGCAGAGCTATAAAAATATAGAGCATATAATTGTTGATGGCAAATCAACTGACGGAACAATTTCAATAATTGAGCGTTATGCACCCTACATTTCTAAATGGATATCAGAAACAGATCGGGGTATGTACGATGCAATTAATAAGGGAATGGAAATGGCGACGGGTGATGTTATCGGGTTATTAAACAGTGATGATATTTTAGCTTCTTCTGATGTAATCGCATCAATTGTAAAATGCTTTCAGGAAAATAACACAGACTCCGTGTATGGAGATCTTGAATATGTTGATCAGTATAATGATGAAAAAGTGATAAGGTTGTGGACGGGTCAAATTTACAAAAGGAAAAGGTTTAGATTTGGATGGATGCCTGCTCACCCGACTTTTTATTTTAAAAGAGAATTAATAGGCCGGTTTGGCGGATATGAATCCCATTATTTTACTGCCGCTGATTATGAATTGATGGCCCGTTATTTATTTCTTAATAAAATAAGTTCTGTTTATTTACCTAAGCTTATTGTAAAAATGCGAAAGGGTGGCGCAAGCAACAGCAACCTTTACCGCAGGTTAAGAGCTAACCGCAGGGATTATCTTGCTATGAAAAAAAATATGATCCCTTTTCCATTAGTGGTATCATTTTTAAAGCCACTCAGAAAATTGCCGCAATACAAAATATATTTGTATAATCTATTTGCAAGGAAGAAAAAAACGAAAGTGCCATACCCTGGTGTTTTATTATTTCCGGCAGAATAATTTTGTGCTGATTCAGCAATGATGTTTAATTTTTTCAGGAAAAATATTTCTTCTCCACCGCCGGATCTTAAAAATATAAGCCGGGATATTCATTCTCATATTCTCCCGGGAATTGATGATGGTTCTCCAGATGTGGAAACCTCACTACAATTAATAAAGGGCTTATATGATCTGGGAATTAGCAAGATGGTGGCTACACCTCATATAATTGGCGATATGTATCGCAATACTCCCGAACTCATAAATAATGCACTGCAAAAGTTAAAGCTTGCCTGTTCACATGCAGGATTAAATATTGAAATATCGGCTGCCGCGGAATATATGCTTGACGATTTCTTCATGGAATTGCTTAGAAAAAAAGAACCGCTATTGACGCTATCAAAAAATTTAATTCTAACTGAGCTATCCTATGTAGCCGCACCCGGCAATTTAGAAGAAATTAGTTTTGAAATTATCACCGGCGGATACCAGCCTATACTTGCACATCCCGAACGATACCCCTATTATAATAAAAATTTTAAAAGTTTTTATCATCTTAAAGAATTAGGATTTATGCTGCAGGTAAATCTTTTATCACTTACGGGATATTATGGTTCAGCAGTTGCCAGGGCTGCAAAATTTCTCTTTGAAAAAGATCTTGTTGACTTTGTAGGCACTGATATGCACCATGCCGGGCACTTG
>JBDSAQ010000174.1:0-4281 GCA_039922095.1 Ginsengibacter sp.
TTAAAGACAATAATGGATACCATTTAAAGTTTGCTCAGGCATTGTGATTATCTTTCGGCTGAGATTTGAAAATAGCCCGTGATCCCGAATAATTCAGCATTAAAACATTTACGAAAAATGAATTTCTTTAAACAACCGGTTTTGAGTTTACTCTTTGCACTTATTATTGTAAGCTACGCACCAGCACAGGACAAACCTATAGTACAAACTATTGCTTCCTCCCTGCCAGGTAATGGATTATCACAACATGATTTTTTACTAACAGGCGAATGGGATTATCGTAAGGCAATGCAAACAATTTATGTAGTAAAAGGCGGAAAAATTATCTGGACATACGATATTCCTTTTAAAGATTCAACGGGCGCAATGACGGAGTTGGGTGATGCCACTATGCGGTCAAACGGCAATATTGTATTCAGTCGCAAAACGGGTGCAGGCGAAATAACTCCGGATAAAAAAGTTATCTGGAATTATGATGCCCCGCCAGGAACTGAGATTCATTCTGTAGAGCCAATAGAAAAAGACAAAGTGCTGATGGTAATTAATGGTGTGCCTGCAATAGTAAAAATTATAAATATAAAAAGCGGTAAAACAGAAAACGAATTTACATTGCCCACTGGCAGGCCCGGCCCCCACCTCCAATTCAGGCGTGTTAGATCAACCGGTGCAGGAATTATTGTAGCGGCTCATTTGGATTCTAACTTAGTTGCTGAGTATAATATGGCGGGTAAAAAAATATGGTCAGTAAATATTGAGAAACCCTGGAGTGCAATACGCCTTAAAAATGGCAATACCTTAATTGCCAGTTATGGAAGCCGTATAACGGAAGTAAATCAAAATGGTGCAGTAGTTTGGGAACTAAATAAAAATGATCTGCCGCAAATTGAATTATACAATTTGCAGGTGGCGGTAAGGCTTGAAAATGGAAATACAATTTTCAGCAACTGGTGTAATAATGGAATTAAAAACCCTAATGACTGGCCTGCCTGTGTGCAACTTTTAGAAGTAACTCCTGGTAAAAAATTAGTATGGGCACTCCGTCAATGGAATAATCCTGACCTGGGCCCTGCATCTTCAATTCAGTTATTGGATGAGCCTTCTATTAAAAAGAGTAAAGGGTATTTGGAGAGATATAAATGACTGGAGAATTATCTGTTTAAAGAAGTTACAATGTAGAGTGCCAATTGCAATCAATAATCTCTTCATAACTCCAATTCTTCATAATCACTTATAAAATCTATCACATTTGCATAGCCACTAAACTCCTCTTTCGGATGCATAGTAGTTATCACAACACAATCCATCCCCGCATTTTGCGCAGCATCTACACCTTTGGGAGCATCTTCAAATACCAGGCAATTTTTGGGATCAACCATTAGCTGTGCAGCACATTTTATAAATGTTTCAGGATCTGGTTTACTGTTTATAACATCATCAGCGCTTACAATTGCATCAAAATATTTTCTTATCTGCAATCCATCTAAAATAAAATCAATGTTAAACATAATAGCCGCAGAGCCTATACCTATTTTTACTTTTTGTTCCCGGGCTTTATGCAAAAGTGTATCAAGCCCCTTTATCAATTTAAGTTCCGGCTTATATTCTCTTTGGTATTGTTCTTCTTTTTTAAAACCGATTTTGTCCATTTCTTGTTCAGAAAACCGGCCCGGGAAAACTCTAATAAGCAGGTCATTATTCTTTCCATAGCATTGCTCTTTTACCTTTTCCAGGGAAAGGTTAGCGCCAAAATTATTTACAATACCATGCCATGCCTTTATATGGTAGCTCATATCATCAATCATAGTGCCGTTGAGGTCGAATATGAAGGCCTTGTATTTTGATAATTCATTTTTCATTTGAATACTGATTTTTTATTGCCGGATAAATCCAATGAGAAGTTATAATATTGAACCGGGTAAAAATATGACATATGGTTTGCACGATGGCGGAGTAAAGTTTATTATTTTTATTTATCAGGAGTGTATTAAAGCTTGTAATAAATGTTTTCATTAAAAGATAAAAACGCTGTAATTACCGGCGCAGGAAGTGGAATAGGAAAAGCCACTGCTTTATTATTTGCACAACAGGGCGCATCAGTTCATATTATAGACCTTAATGAATCAGAGGCAGAAGCGACTGAAGCGGAAATTAAAAATTTGAGTGGCCTGGCAAAATCTCATGCTTGTAACGTAACCTCTCAAAAAAAAGTAAAACAGGTATTTGAAGAAGTGGGCAGTATAGATATATTGGTGAACAGCGCAGGTGTATCACATATTGGCAATGCTGAGAATACAAATGAAGAAGATTTTGACAGGCTATTCAATGTGAATGTGAAAGGTGTTTACAATTGTATTCATGAGGCGCTGCCAATAATGAAAAAACAAGGTAAAGGAGTTATAATAAATCTTGCCTCAATTGCTAATAACATAGGCTTGCCTGATCGGTTTGCCTACTCAATGAGTAAAGGCGCTGTGTACGCCATGACGTTATCTGTTGCAAGAGATTTTATAAGCCAGGGAATACGATGCAACTGTATATCGCCTGCAAGAGTTCATACGCCTTTTGTAGACGGGTTTTTGAAAAAAAATTATCCCGGTAAGGAAGCAGAAATGTTTGAAAAACTATCGAAAGCACAACCCATAGGTCGCATGGCAAAACCTGAAGAAATAGCCTATCTCATACTTTATCTCTGTTCTGATGAAGCATCGTTTATTACGGGATGTGATTACCCTATTGATGGCGGCGCTATAAAGCTAAATAATTAGGCAGTGGATAAAATATTACTAATCTAAAATACAAGACAATATGAAATTGGTACGATGGACAAATGCCGGAAAAATAAAAACGGGAATAGTAACTGACAATAAGTTATACGACACCACTGCATTTGGTGAAGATTATAATGAAGCTTTTTTTGAAGCCGATGGCTTATCAAGGCTGCAAAAGTTTATAAATGATAATGGGCAAACTTTGCCCGTTGCTGAGGATGGTGTTACCCTGCTTAGTCCCGTGGCAAGGCCATCTAAAATTGTATGCATCGGGCTTAACTACACTGACCATGCAAAGGAAACCAATACTGCACTTCCGCCAGAACCTGTTATCTTTTTAAAATCAACCACTGCATTAGCAGGTCCAAATGATGATATTATTATTCCCAGAAATTCTATAAAAACAGATTGGGAAGTGGAGCTGGCCGTAGTGATTGGTAAAAAAGCAACCTACGCAGATGAAGCAAATGCCATGGAATATGTGGCAGGTTATTGCCTGCATAATGATGTTAGTGAAAGAGCCTTTCAAATGGAAAGAAGCGGAACATGGGATAAGGGAAAAGGTTGCGATACCTTTGCGCCAATCGGCCCTTACCTTGTTACTAAAGATGAAATTAAAGATGTAAACAACCTCCGCCTTTGGTTGAAAGTTAATGGTAAAATAATGCAGGATGGAAATTCAGGCAACCTGTTATTTAAAATTCCGTTTCTTGTTTCTTATGTAAGCCAGTTTATGACTTTATTGCCAGGCGATATAGTATCCACCGGAACCCCTGCCGGTGTTGGCTTTGGCATGAATCCGCAGGTATATTTAAGACCCGGTGATGTGGTTGAACTGGGTATTGATGGCTTAGGCACTATGCGTCAAAATGTAAAAGCATATGAATAGAATTGATGCACATCAGCACTTCTGGAAATTTGACCTTGTGAGAGATTCGTGGATTACTGATGAAATGAGCAATATCAAAAAAGATTTTTTGCCGGCTGATCTGTTGCCTTTATTACAACAAAATAATTTTGAAGGATGTGTTGCGATACAGGCTGATCAGTCTGAAGAACAAAATGATTTCTTAATTGATCTGGCTAAAGAAAATAATTTTATAAAAGGTATTGTAGGCTGGGTTGATCTTAAAGCCAGTGACCTTGAAATGAAATTAGAGCATTATAAAAAACATCCAATCATAAAAGGATTCAGACATGTGTTGCAGGCAGAAACAGATAGGAAATTTATGCTTGATCCACAATTCATGAAAGGAATAGGATTATTGGCTAAAAATAATTTTACTTATGATATCCTCATCTATACTGATCAACTGCAGTATATAAATAGGTTTGTAGCTGAGTTCCCTGAACAAAAATTTGTAATTGATCACCTGGCTAAGCCAAACATTAAGGAGAAAAGTATTGAAGAATGGGAAAGCGATATTTATGCGGTATCAGAATATGAAAATGTATATTGTAAAATATCTGGTATGGTAACGGAAACTGATTGGAAACACTGGGAGCAACATGA
>JBDSAQ010000175.1:0-5343 GCA_039922095.1 Ginsengibacter sp.
GATAATGCCGGCATATATTCTAACGTTAATGAAAACTCCGGTATTAATAAGCGCCAGTATAAGGATATTATTACTTAAATCCAATAAATTAATAGCCTCAAAAGATAAATTGTATCTAATAAAAAAAGCTAAACAAATAGAGACGGAACAGATAAAAATATCTAATAGAAAAATTAGCCAGCGAGGCAGGATATTGATATTGGAAGACATAGAAACAATTTTGATAAATTCACAATACAAGGGTAAAAAAAACCTCCTTAAAAACGATAAGGAGGTCCGTTAATCCAAAGTTATATATGATTAGTTACCTGTGATATCTACAGTATTAGTATCACCACCACCAATATTGCAATTAATTTGTATTCTTTCAGAATTTATTGCTTCATTTTCAACAAGGTAATTTTTAATAGACTCTAACCTCCGATTACATAAAGCTTGTGAAGCTTTTGAAGCAGCAGGATACCCTGTAACAGTAACAGTACAATTAGGATTGCTTTTCACTTTAGATGCAACAGTAGCTAACATTGCTTTTGCGTCGGCACTTAGCATATTTAAGTTTCCTCTAAAAGAAATGCTTGGTAAATCTCCTAATGCGCAAGCTCCACTGCCCGTTTCTTTTACCATGTTATTGCAACACTCAGGGGGAGGGCACTTACCTACACCGTCTGCATCCACTGGCTGGCAGAACGTTGGAGTTACTTTTTCTTTATCTCTGCAATCTGGCACACCATCACCGTCTGTATCTAAAGATTCACCGTGAGTATTCACAGGACAACCTGCAGCGGTATTTGGTTCCCTGTCGAATTGATCTATAACCCCATCCCCATCGGTATCAACTATACTCATACGGGCAAATAAAGTATCAATTTGAACCTGCATTCTGGTTAGCTGATCATTAATACGGGCCAACGGATCATAGAACATCAGTTGTTCATTTGATTTATTTCCAAATGGAAATTCAAATCCTAAAAATCCATATTGAAACTTGTCTTTATGATTACCAACACCTAACCTGGCGCCATCCAAATTGTTGCCATCTACAAAGTGCATGCGATAACCCAAATCAAGGTTTAACATGTTGGCAACATTAAACTTTAAGCCCATTCCAACCGGGACAAAAAATTCTTTAATTGGTGAATTAGCTGGATATGTAGTTAGTTGAGTCCTTGAAGTATTATTAGCAATTTTGACATCATAACTAGCTATACCAGCCCCTGCAGATAAGTAAGGAACAACCTTATTTTTCCTATCTAAAGCACTAAGTGTAAGAACACCGCTTCCGCTAATTGCGTAATGTAAATCAGTTTCAAAGGCATAAATAGGTCTGTTAGATGCAGGCCCACCTTCATATAATGCTTTACTTTGATTGCCCTTTAAAGTACCACGAACAAAATCGGCCTGTATAGCAACCAGACGTGAGATCTGATATTTTAGGTTAGCGCCATAACCGAAAGTGGTTATTGGATGCGTAAAGTCATTTGAGCCACCAATAGCAACTGCCGGATTCAAAGCCCCGCCATTGAGCCCAAGAGAAAATTTTCTGAACTTGTTTTGGTTCATCGGTTTTGATGAAGTTGAAGTACTTGTACTCATTGCAACATCTTGCGCAAAAGTAAAAACCGAAAATAACATTGTGATGGTTAACAGAACAATGTTCTTAATATTAGCATACATAGAAGGTGGGGTTGAGTTAATAAAATATTGGTTAATTTTTTTGCTAAAATAGTGCTTTATGTTATCCTCACAAAAAAAGATTTATGTCTTTAAGAGATTTATTTAAAATTTTACTGTTTCTAATCTTATTATATTCATTACATTAAGATATTGAAAAATATACTGCTGTAATAAATTATAACATAACAACCCTAATGCCAATTTTATCATGCAGCATTAAATTGTTTAAGAATTTTTAAACTTTCTTCTATATTTTTCTGTATTTCTTCAACGGTTAAATTTATTGGATAAAATTTATTGCCTATAAGTTTTTCATATAATTCAATATACCGGTTACTTATAGTTGTAATCCATTCATCTTTCATTAATGGTATTATTTGTCCTTCTTTGCCCATAAAGTTATTTTCAATCAGCCATTCTCTCACAAACTCTTTACTCAATTGCAATTGCCTTTCATTTTTGCTTTGTCTTTCATCAAAACCATCCGCATAAAAATATCTTGAACTATCAGGAGTATGTATTTCATCCATCAGACATATAACTGTGTCATCTTTCCCAAATTCATATTTAGTATCTGCAAGGATTAAACCTTTTTCTTTAGCCATTTTTCTGCCTCTTTCAAATAATTGTAAACTATATTTTTCCAATAGTTCATATTCATCAAATGAAACCAATCCCGTGTTAACAATTTCCTCTTTGCTTATGTCTTCATCATGACCTTCAATCGCTTTAGTAGAAGGGGTAATTATCGGAAATGGAAAGAAATCATTTTCACTCATGCCTTCAGGCAGGGCTACTCCGCATAGTTTTCTCTTACCTGATTTATAAACCCTCCAGGCATGCCCTGTAAGATTTCCTCTCACCACCATTTCAACCCGAAATGGGGAACATTTTTTTCCAATAGCTACATTTGGAGCAGGTGTAGCAAGCAGCCAGTTTGGGCATATATCTCTTACTGCTTCAAGCATATATGCAGCAATTTGATTTAATACTTGCCCTTTATAAGGAATTGAACGTGGTAGAATTACATCAAACGCAGATATCCGGTCAGACGCAATCATTACAAGCCAATTGTTACTTATAGTATATACATCTCTTACTTTTCCCCGATAAAAATTTGTTTGGTCAGGTAATTTGTATAATTGCATAAGCTAAAGTAATCCGGGGTTTTCAAATACCCAATTTTATACAGATAAAATTTGAATTAGATTTTAGGGGGACATAAATATTTACAAACCAATAATAATACCTGCGTCCTTTTAAAACAATATTTACTTTTAGGCATAATATTTAATGCAGGTTTAATCATTAAAAAATATATTCAGACTTATGAAAAGAGCTATTGTTTTATGTTTTTTTATACTCTGCTGTTCAGGTAATTTTTTATATGCACAGTACACTATTAATGGAAAAATAACTGACAAAAAGATGAACCCAGTAAACGGAGTTTCAGTCCATATATTAAACAGTAATAAAGGGGAGATTTCAAATGCAGGAGGGGATTTTATTATTACTGATCTTACACCAGGTATTTATATGGTAAGATTTAGTGTAGTAGGGTTTGCATCAAAAAATCAACAGATAAGTATTAATCACGAATCTATAAATTTAAAAATTGTATTAGAGGAAATAACTAAAAGGTTAGATGAAATTGTTGTAACTGCACAAAAAAAAGAGGAATTGCTGCAAAAGGTTCCTATTAGTATTACATCCCTTTCTGAAAAAAATGTAAATGATTATCGTATTTGGAATAGCCGGGAGATTACAGGAATTATACCCAATTTATATTCTGCTGATCCGGGAGATAAAAGAAATGTAACTTCAATACGAGGTATAACTACTACCTCATACGATCCCGCTGCAGCTACTTATATTGATGGTGTTAACCAATTTAGCCTTGATACATATATTAGTCCGTTGTTTGATGTAGAACGCATTGAAGTATTGCGGGGCCCCCAGGGCACATTGTATGGCAGGAATGCAATGAGTGGTGTAATTAATATTATCACTAAAAAACCTGCTAATAAAACTACTGGTTTTGCAGAGGTATCTTTAGGAAATTATGGGGAGCAACGCTATAGTGCAGGAATTAAAGCGCCGGTAATAAAAGATAAATTGTTTATTGGTTTAGCAGGACTGTATGATGGTTTTAATGGCTTTTTCACTAATGAATTTAATAACTCAAAATACGATAAGCAACATTCAATTTCAGGAAATGGATACTTAAAATTTTTACCCAATAACAGGTGGGTTGCCACATTAAATATTAAACAAAACAATAACCGAAACAACGGGCCTTTTCCATTGGTTTTTGGCAGTGATGCGGCTTTCTCCAACCCTTACAAATTAAGTCAAAATGCATTGACAAGAATTATAGATAATACTTTTAATACATCTCTTTCACTAAACTATTCCGGAACTGCTTTCAATTTTAATTCACAAACTTCATATCAAACTAATTACCGTTATTATAAAACACCTATTGATGCAGATTTTTTTCCATTTGATGGTGTAACGCTTAATAATAATTATGGTAAAAACTGGAATAATGTAAAAGTGTTTACCCAGGAGTTCAAATTTACTTCTCCTGCAAATAATTCATCCAAATTAAACTGGACGGCGGGTACTTATTTTTTTCATCAAAGCAGCCCAACAAAAACAGCCACACGATTTGGTGAAGATGCCCCATTGCTTCAGATAGATTCATCTTTAATAAACGCTTCATTAATAAATACTACAAAGGCTAAAGGCTCAGGAATAGCCGTATATGGACAAGCAACTTATGCTATCACTAATAAGCTGGATGTAACTGCAGGCTTGCGTTATGATTATGAAAATAAACAACAAAGTGTGCATGGCGAGTATCAACAAGATCCGGATCCTAATCCACAATTTGATTTTAGATCGGATACGTCTGCTGCTACTCATTACAATGCTTTTCAACCTAAAGTAAGCATTGGCTATCATGCAAAAGAAAATAGTTTTTTATTTATAACTTACAGCAAAGGATATAGAGCAGGAGGGTTAACTCCTTTATCGTCTATCCCTACTGAGCCTGCCTTATATCCATTTAAGCCGGAGTATAGTAATAATATTGAAGCAGGGTTAAAAAATTCTTTTTTACAAAACAAGCTGTTATTAAATCTTAGTGTATTTTATACTACAGTTACTAATGCCCAGGTTCCCACTTTGGTATTGCCTGATGCTGTAACTATTACAAAAAACACCGGCAGACTTATAAGTAAAGGTTTTGAAGCTGAAGCAAATACCACCCCCGTTAAAGGCTTTGAAATAACTTATAGTTTTGGTTATACTGATGCAAAGTATACTAAACTGAAAGTAGCTCAAAATGGTTCTGAAACTAATCTTAAAGGAGTACACCAGATATTTACGCCAGATATTACTTCTATGTTCGCAGCTCAGTATTCTCTAAAGGTTTCAGGAAAAAATGATGTCAATTTAATATTCAGGGGAGAATGGAAATATCTTGGAACACAATATTTCGATTTATCAAATACGCTGAAGCAATCCCCGTATAGTTTATTAAATACCCGTATTGGCATTGAAACAAAAAATGTGGAAGTAATGTTTTACGGAAGAAATCTTTCTGGTAGAAAATATATTGCTTATGCATATGATTTCGGAGCCGTTCATCTTGGCGATCCTAAA
>JBDSAQ010000176.1:0-10727 GCA_039922095.1 Ginsengibacter sp.
GCTAATTTTACTCTTTGTTTCATGCCGCTACTGAAATAACGTATTTGCTTATCCGCAGAATTTTCTAATTCTATTACTGAAATAATTTCTTTTATTGTAACAGTGGGAAGCCATTTTTTTAATGATGCATGAAATTTTAAAAATTCGCTCAGCGTCATTTCCTCTACCAGTTCAAGATAGGGCGCTGCTATAGAAATGTGTTTATAAAAGTCTTCGTCTTTAATTTTACCAAATACAACCTTTCCTTCACTTAAAGTGGTTGCTCCGCATATAACCTGCAGTAATGTGGATTTGCCTGATCCGTTGGGACCAGTTATTGCATAAGATCTTCCGGAAATAAATTCATAGTTGAAGTGCCTGAATATCCATTCCCTGTTAAAACGCTTGCCCAGGTTTTGCAAGCTAATCTTCATTAACATCGTTGAGAACGTCTTTAGTATAATGTTTTATTATTCCTTTTTCGCTTGAGCGGATAAATGAAATAATATCATTTCTTTCAGAGCTTGAAGGTAGCTCTGCTTCTATAAAATCAACTGCCTGCGTCGTATTCATTCCTTTTTTATAAAGATGCCGGTATATATCCAATATCTCATTTACTTTTTGCAGGGTAAATCCTCTTCGTTGCAACCCAACGGAGTTTACGCCTACATAGGATAGTGGATTTCTACCTGCCTTTATAAAAGGCGGAACATCTTTCCTTATCTCTGTATGCCCTGCAATATAAGTGTGAGAGCCTATCCTGGCAAATTGAATAGCTGCTGCCAGTCCGCCCAGAATGGCATGGTCGCCTATTTCAACATGGCCTGCAAGCTGAACGGAATTAGCAAGAATTACATAGTTGCCTATTAAACAATCATGCGCTACATGAGTGTAGGCCATTAAAAGGCAATGATCCCCAATCACTGTTTTCCACTTTTCTTTTGTACCCCGGTTTACAGTAACACATTCCCTTATGGTAGTATGATCTCCTATTTGAACTATTGTTTTTTCACCCACAAATTTCAGGTCCTGGGGAATGGCGCCAATTACAGCCCCAGGAAAAATTTTACAATTTTTCCCTATTACAGATCCCTCCAACACTATCGAATGCGACATGATATGAGTGTTGTCGCCAATAGTTACTTCAGCCTCAATAACTGCAAATGGATCAATCTTTACATTGCTGCCAATACAGGCTGCAGGATTAATATATGCAAGGTTACTGATCATGTTTATAGTTTTGGTCTTTTTACAATTTGGGCCACCAGTACGGCTTCTGTAACTAATTTGTCTCCAACAAATATGGTTCCTCTCATTTCGCAAATACCCCTGCGTATGGGATTTAATAATTCCATTTTTAAAATAAGGGTATCACCGGGTACTACTTTCTGTTTGAACTTACAGCTTTCAATTTTAAGAAAATAAGTGTCGTATTTGTCTTCGGTGTTTCTTGGTATGGCAATAAACCCACCTGCCTGGGCCAAAGCTTCAGCAAGCAGCACACCCGGCATTACGCAATTCCCCGGAAAGTGTCCCTGAAAAAAAGGTTCATTATAAGTAACATTTTTTATAGCGATAACATGAGTATCCGATAACTCCATTATTTTATCTACCAAAAGAAAAGGGTAACGGTGAGGAAGCGTTTTTTCTATAGCCTGTATATCAAATAAAGGAGTTTGATTTGGATCATACTTTGGAATATCCTGCCTGTGTTTATTTCTTTTAATATGCTCTTTTATCTTTTTGGCAAACTTAATATTAGAAGCATGCCCCGGACGATTGGCAATTATATGCGCCTTAAAAGGGTATCCAACAAGTGCAAGATCTCCCACTACGTCAAGTAATTTATGCCTTGCAGGTTCATTGGGAAAACGTAATTCAAGATTGTTTAATATACCGGCTTCGCTAACTTTTACATCCTTCTTATTAAATATTTTGGAAATGCGCCGTACCTGCTCATCTGTTACAGGTTTATCAACGACCACGATTGCATTTTTTATATCACCGCCTTTTATAAGATTATTGGCAATTAAAAATTCAAGTTCATGAAAAAAACAAAATGTGCGGCTGGATGCTATGTCTGAATTAAAATCTGAAATATTTTTTAGTGAAGCATGCTGTGTGCCTAATACTGTAGAATTAAAATCAATTAAGGTATTGATGCGGTAATTATTATAAGGCAAAGCCACCATCTCTACTTTTTTATCTTCATCAATAAAAGTTATGTTATGATCAATGGTATAATAAATTTTTTTTGCTGCCTGGCAGATAGTTCCGGTTTTTTCCAGTGCTTCAATAAATAATTGCGAGCTGCCATCAAGAATAGGAACTTCTTCTCCATCAATTTCTATTAAAATATTATCTATTTGCATACCTACCAAGGCCGCCATCAAATGCTCTATGGTGCCAATTCTTGCACCGTTTTGTTCAATAGTAGTGCTGCGGTTGGTTTCAATTACATTATCAACATCAGCTTTTACAACAGGTTCATCGGGTAAATCTATTCTTTTGAAATTAATGCCGGTGCCAGGGTCAGCAGGTTTTAAAATCATGGTAACTGCTTGCCCCGTATGTATGCCAACGCCGGAGATAGATAATGTTTCCCTTATAGTATGTTGAAAAGAGTGCTCAATAGAGTTTGATTGCTCCATAGCCACGAAAGTATGAAAACTATCCGATTTGCCTAAACCATAAAGCATGTAAAGTAAAACATATCGCTGCAGGGAATATGCTTAAGAGTTTATCTTTTCAGCAATAAGCTGTTGTACTATTTGTTCAAGCTCTTTGAGTCTTTTTTCCATTTCGGGCAAGTTGCGTGAAAGAGCCTGGCTGCGTAAGGCATGGGTCTAATCGTAGGCAGGAGAACCGGTAACTGAGGTATTGGGTATTTTAATGGATTTACTTACACCGCTTTGGGCATTTATTTTAGCTCCGTCCGCTATTACCAGGTGGCCAACTATCCCCGCCTGTCCGCCTATCATAACATTGTTAC
This sequence comes from Ginsengibacter sp., assembly GCA_039922095.1. GTDB lineage: Bacteria > Bacteroidota > Bacteroidia > Chitinophagales > Chitinophagaceae > Ginsengibacter. Next base: position 2,972 of record JBDSAQ010000176.1, read on the forward strand.
CAATTTTTGTGCTCCCGCTTACCCCCGCCTGCGCTGCAAGAACAGTATGATGGCCCACCTCTACATTATGAGCAATTTGTATAAGGTTATCAAGCTTGGCGCCCTGCATTATTAAAGTTGAACCAATTGTTGCCCTGTCAATTGTAGCGTTGGAGCCTATTTCCACATTATCTTCAATTATTACATTTCCAATCTGGGGTATCTTTTTAAATGTGCCGTCGGTTTGAGGGGCAAAACCAAATCCATCACTGCCAATTACTGAGCCTGCATGTATGGTCACATTTTTTCCCACAATACAATCATGATAAATTTTTACGCCGGGGTGTAAAATGGTTTCTTCATCAATAGTAACGTTATCCCCCAAAAAAACCTGGGGAAATAATTTTACCCTGTTGCCTACAATAACATTTTTGCCAATATATGTGAATGCTCCAACAAAAACATTATCTCCTAATTTAGCGGTAGTATGTATATAGGAAGGCTCCTGTATGCCGGTCATCTGCGCCGTTACCATCTGCTGATAGCTGGCTAAGATAGTAGCAAAGGCGGTATAAGCATCAGGAACACGTATTAGTGTTGCATTAAGTTTTTGCTTTACTTCCTGTGTATCATTAATAATTATTATTGAAGCTTTTGTGGTATATAAGTATTCTTCATACTTTGGATTTGCCAGAAATGCTAACTGGTCATTTTGCGCTTCTTCTATTTTACCAAAAGAAGAAACTTCCGTTTCTGCATCACCTTCAATAGTGCCATTTATAATTGTTGCTATTTGTGATGCCTTGAATTGCATTGAATAGTGATTACAATGAGAGTGCTAAAGTTGTTTGTTTTGTTTAGAAGAATTTTATAGTTTTTATCCCTTGTAGCAAATGTAAAATTTTTTTACTGTGCCAAACAAAGTTTGATTTATCAAAGCATTATCAACAGATGAAATGTCTTTAACGGTTTCATCTTTAAATAAGATATGTATGCGCTCATCCAAACTATTATAGGTTCTGTTTTCTGTTTCTCCGGTAAAAACAAGGTATGATGCCTCTGCCTTATCTATGCTCAACTGCTTACAAACTTCATTTAACTTTTTTTCCTCTAAAGCCGGGGGTATTGGCCTTGCAAAAAATTTAACTTTCAAGAGGTTCCGGTTAATAAGACTGGTGCATAAATAAGATAAAATTTTATCATCATGATTTGCCCAATGTTTTATTGCGCTGAAAATATCATAGTCATCTAACTGGCAAAATTCTGTAAGAAATTTTTCGATAACATCTTGCTTATATGAATTATTTAAAAACACATTTAATATTTCTGATGGTGCTGAGGCGCTTATCAATTTTGCTCTTCTTATTATATTTACCAGCATTTTTTCGGCAGATAAAACTGTTTTATGCAGGTACACCTGCCAGTACATTAACCGTCTGCTTACTAAAAATTTCTCTATAGAGTAAATTCCTTTTTCTTCAATCATTAACTCTCCATTATGTATTGTAAGCATTTTTAAAATGCGGTCATACGCAATTACACCTTCACTTACACCTGTAAAAAAACTATCTCTTGTTAAATAATCCATCCGGTCTACATCAAGCTGGCTGCTCACCAGTTGATGAAGATATTTTTTTGGATAATTATCTGTAAAAATATCTATAGCCATTACAAGCCTGCCATTCATTTCTACATTCATCTTCTTCATGAGTAACAAGGAAATTTCTTCATGCGAAAAATTTTCAATCAAAGTATTTTCCAATGCATGAGAATAAGGGCCATGGCCAATATCGTGTAACAGGATAGCAATTTTTGCAGCCTGTTCCTCTGCTGCATCAATTGTAAAACCTTTTCCCTTTAATTCGCTAATTGCATTACTCATTAAATGATAAGCCCCAATACAATGATGAAGCCTAGTGTGCACAGCACCAGGATACACTAACTGGGCCATTGCCATTTGGTGGATACGGCGTAGCCGCTGAAAAAAAGGATGAGAAATTACTGCATAAACAAGCTCATCGTCAAGAGTGATAAAACCGTACACGGGATCATTAATAATTTTTCGATATGACATTTACCCGATTTGTTAAATTGTATATGAAGAGTGACAAAGGTAAATTTTGGGAGGGTAATAATTTACATTTGTATCCCTACCCGTAAAGGGTAACACACTCAAAATAGAAATAATTTTTATCATGCTTAAGCCCCTTTAAGGGTTTGGGGTAAACTAAATAAATGAGCGCAGCAAAAATTTTATGGGTTGATGATGAGATGGAAAGCCTGAAATCGCAGATAATGTTCCTGGAAAACAAAGGATATAATATTCACTCTGTAAGTAATGGATTTGATGCAGTTGACTATGTAAGGGATAACGAAGTGGATGTGGTATTGCTTGATGAAAGTATGCCTGGCATAACAGGCCTTGAAACTTTACAGAAAATGAAGGAAATAAATACCCAGATACCCATTGTGCTAATAACCAAAAATGAAACAGAGAACCTGATGAATGAAGCCATCGGTTCTCAAATAACTGATTACCTCATAAAACCTGTAAACCCAAACCAGGTATGGCTTTCCCTTAAAAAAATTATTGATAACCGGAGGTTGGTTGCAGAAAAAACAACTTCAGCATATCAGCAGCAGTTCAGGGATCTTTTCATGGCCCTTAATAATAATCCTGATTATAATGACTGGATGGATATTTATAAAAAGCTGGTGTATTGGGAGCTTGAAATGAAAAAGAGTGACAGTCCGGAAATGCAGGAAGTATTTGAATCACAAAAAAGTGAAGCCAATACAGAATTTTTTAAGTTCATTTCAAAAAATTATTCCGGATGGGTTACTGGTACCAATAAGAATGCACCCATAATGAGTAATACACTCATGACGCAAAAAGTGTTTCCTTACCTGGAAAAAGGTATCCCAACATTTTTTGTGCTGATAGATAATTTGCGACTCGATCAATGGAAAACCATTCAACCCATTTTTGCTGAGAGCTTCCGGATTTTAGAAGAAGAAACTTTTTATTCTATATTACCTACTGCCACACAATATTGCCGCAATTCAATGTTTGCAGGATTACTACCAATAGATATTGAAAAACAGTTTCCTGTTGAATGGAAAAATGATGATGAAGAAGGTGGCAAAAATATGTTTGAGGAGGGGTTTTTTAAGGCCCAGTTAAACAGGCTAAGAAAGAATGATCTTAAATATTCATACACTAAAATTGTAAACAATCATGATGGCCAAAAACTGTGCGATGATATCCATAACCTGCTTGAAAACGATTTAAATATTATTGTATACAATTTTGTAGATATGCTGAGCCATGCAAGAACGGAAATGGAAGTGCTGAAAGAATTGGCAAGCGATGAAGTTAGTTACCGCAGTATTACTGCGTCGTGGTTTGAGCATTCACCTTTGCACCAGGCCTTAAAAAAAATTGCGGATAAAAAAATAAATCTCATTGTAGCCACTGATCATGGAAGTGTAAGGGTTAACCGGCCCGGTAAAGTAGTTGGCGATAAACAGACTACTGCTAATTTACGCTATAAGCATGGCCGTAATTTAAACTACGAACCTAAAGAAGTACTGGCATTCCGTGACCCGAGGCAAGCCGGATTGCCTGTGCCTAATGTGAACTCTTCTTTTATTTTTGCCAAGGGTGATGGATATTTATGCTATCCCAATAATTATAATCATTTTGTAAATTATTATCGCAATACTTTTCAACATGGCGGAGTAAGCCTCGAAGAAATGATCATTCCAATTATAAGAATGACAAGTAAAAACGTCTGAACCATCTGTCTGAACCATGATTTTTGGGATTTATTGGATTAATAGGATTTGAATAATATAAATTTGTTGTGATATTTTAAAATCTAAAAGCCCCTTTAGGGGTTGGGGTTAGGGTTCCATGAAATACAATCAAACGATATTAAATAAATTAGAGAAAATTTTAGAAGAGTCTGATTATGTAGTGCGTTATGAAAGAGGCTCCTTTCAAAGTGGTTATTGTATTTTGGAAGCAAAAAAAGTTGTGGTACTCAATAAATTTCTAAATACAGAAGGAAGAATTAATACGCTTATTGACCTTATCCCATCTATCAAACTTACTCATGAACCTCTTACCGCTGACTCTCAGAAAATGTATGAAGAGGTAATGGCGCAACAATTATCCGGACCGAAGTAATCAAAGTTCTTTGCCCTCATCTTCTTAAAAGTTATTTAGCTTTGGCAGGTGAGCTATCCTGATTTAAAAATTACTTTTCTTGGAACCGGCACCAGTACAGGTGTGCCTATGATAGGCTGCCACTGCGAAGTTTGCCAGTCTGCTGATACAAAGGATAAGCGTTTACGCAGCAGTATTTTAGTGCAAAGCGCTTCAACTGCTCTTGTTGTTGATACCACCCCTGACTTCAGGTATCAAATGTTACGTGAAAAAGTTGATAAGCTCGATGCAGTGATATTTACTCATCCACATAAGGACCATATAGCAGGCCTTGATGATGTAAAAGCCTACAATTATTTCCTGAAAAAACCTATGGAGGTTTTTGCCAATTCATTAACTGAGACAGAGCTAAGGAGGGAGTTTCATTATATTTTTTCCGAAAAAAAATATCCGGGAATACCAAAAATTAATATGAATCTTATAAACGATATTCCATTTTATGTAGGAGATATTTTGGTAGAGCCAATAAAGGTTTATCATTTTAAAATGCCTGTACTGGGTTTTAAATTTAATAGATTCACCTATATAACAGATGCTAACAGGATTGATGAAACCGAGAAAGCTAAAATAAAAAACAGTGACATAATTGTTTTAAACACTTTACGCAGAGAAAAACATATTTCCCATTTTACCCTTGATGAAGCTATAGAGCTTGCAGATTCATTAGAGATACCCAATGCATTTTTCACACACATCAGTCACCAGATGGGAAGGCATGAAGATGTAAATAAAAACCTTCCTGCAAATAAAATGCTTGCTTGGGACGGACTTACACTAAATGTTTAAACCTCACCTAAATCCTCTCCATCCCGAAAGAACCGTATTGGAGCGTCAGGTTAATATAATGATATTAGGGTAAAAGTGGCTGCAGGAAAGCACTTTGGAAGCTTTAGGGTTGAGCTTTTTTATTGCCACGGCTTTTAAGCCGTGGGTGATGAATGAATGGTAGGAAGGGCTTTAGCCCACAACCTCGTTAAGGGCTAAAGCCAGGTAAGAAAAAGGCCACTACCTTCAGGTAGTGGCAATATTAGCAACATCAGTTTATAGCTTAAAAAACCAATCCTTAATTTGACACCAATGTGAAAGAACCGGCATAGAGGCCTTTAAAAACTTTCTATTGTATCTCATGTTTTATGTGATGTGATCTATTTCAATTTAGATTGATACACTATTCTTTTGACGTTAATCTTCTTTTGTCTTACTTTAGAAAAAAAGCTGATGTTGAAGCGGTTTGCGAATGACTATTTAAGCTATTCTTACAAAGATAGAATTGGGATATTTCTTCTAATAGGGCTAATTGTTATCTGCATTTTCATTTCATTTTTATATCCATATTTAATTACAAAAAAGCAGTATGATCACAAACAGTTCGACACCCAAATAGCACAATTAAAACTTATCCAGCCAGATTCTTTCAGCAATAAAAAATATGCTTCTAAAAAAGCTGATGAAGATAATTTCTACGACTACGGAACTCCTTCTGAAAAAAATTATTATCCAAAAGCACTATTTGAAGTTTTTTATTTTGACCCAAACACTGCGACACCGGCAGATTGGAAACGTTTAGGTTTAAGAGAAAGAACAATTGAAACCATACAAAAATATTTATCGAAAGGTGGCAAATTTTATAGGCCGGAAGACATAAGTAAAATATGGGGATTGCATGCTGAAGATGTAAAACGCTTATTGCCTTATATCAAAATTGCTCAGAAGCCAGACCTGGTAAAACATGAATTTCCAAACTCTGCTGCAAAAAATAGTTCTTATGTTCCAAAAACCTTGCAATTACTGGATATAAACACTGCTGATACAACGGGCTTTATTGCCTTGCCGGGTATTGGCAGCAAACTGGCGCAGCGTATAATAAATTTTAGAAACAGGTTAGGTGGATTTTATTCTGTGGATCAGGTGTCTGAAACTTTCGGCCTCCCGGATTCAACTTTTCAAAAGATAAAGCCACGATTAACATTATCATACACATCAATAAAAAAAATCAATATCAACACTGCGTCACCTGATGAATTTAAAGCTCATCCATATATTCGGTACGGCCTTGGCAATTCCATTATTCAATATCGCAACCAGCATGGAAATTTTTCTTCCGTTATAGACATCAAAAAAATTATGGTAGTTACGGAGGAAGTATATAAAAAAATTGAACCTTACATTACAGTTACCGAATAGCCATTGCAATCATCTTTTATTACACCTGGCATATTATTAAGAGAAATTTTTTGTAATTAGCCGTAAAATATTACTTGCATTCATAATTTATTGTATTTATCTTTAAGCTATCCAACCAATCCAAATGAAAAAAATTTTAGTAGTAGATGATGATGAAGATATTGTAGAAGCAGTTAGATTAATTTTAACCTCACATGGCTTTGACGTCCGCACCCATTCGACAGGCCTTGATATCCCGAAAATTGTAAAGTCCTATCATCCCCACCTTATTTTATTGGATATACGCCTATTTGGGAAATTGGGTACACAAATTTGCAAAGAGCTTAAACAAAAACATACTCTCCCTATAATATTGTTTTCAGCTGATTCTAAAACAGGAAAACAATTTACTCAATACGATGCAGATGCTTTCATCCAAAAGCCGTTCGAGTTAAATGAATTTATAAATACAATCAGCTCACACCTGAATTAATTATCCCTCTTTATCTTATCCGTCTGGTAATAGGTGGGAACTCCAGGTTTTTTATACCAAAAATATTTGAAATACCCTGCCAAAGGCACCTTGAAAAATGGTATAGATTCTGAAAGAGTATTTCATTGCACTTTGCATACGGCGCAAAATAAATATCTTAGTTGTCTCTATGAATCTTATCACCTTTACGGACAAAGGACTTTTTTGCGGGCACGGAGATTTTTATATTGATCCCTGGAAACCGGTGCAGAAAGCTGTTATAACCCACGGTCACAGTGATCATGCGTACTTTGGGCATCAGTTTTATTTGTGTCATCATTTTACAAAACCTATTTTACAATTACGATTAGGCAACAACAATTATGAAAGTGTTGAGTGGGGAGAAACGGTAACAATGAATGGCGTAAAAATTTCTTTGCACCCGGCAGGGCACATCATCGGCTCATCACAAATTCGTGTTGAATATAATGGAGAAGTTTGGGTAGTAAGCGGCGATTATAAAACGGAAGACGACGGACTAAGCGGCGCCTTTGAACCAATAAAATGCAACACTTTTATTACAGAATCAACTTTTGGTTTGCCGATCTACAACTGGAAGCCGCAACAGGAAATTTACGACAGCATTATAAACTGGATAAGTAAAAATAAGGAACAAAGAAAAACAAGTGTGTTGCTTGCTTACAGTCTTGGTAAAGCACAAAGAGTTTTGCAACACATTAAAGAAACCACACAAACCATTTATGCCCACGGAGCAATTTATAACACTCAGCAAACATTAATAAACAGTGGTTTCAAACTAACGGAAGTGGTAAGAATAACTCCCGAAACACCAAAAGAGCTTTTAAAAGGAAGCATAGTAATTGCACCACCCGGTGCAGACGGCAGCCCAT
>JBDSAQ010000177.1:0-5752 GCA_039922095.1 Ginsengibacter sp.
GCCTGTAAATCCCAAAGGGCTGCAAAGAACTACAGCCGTTAGTAAAAATTTAAATCAACAGGTTCCGGCATCTTCAAACCAGGGCACTGCAACTAATCAATATCAGCAACTTCCTCTAAAAAACAGAAATCAGCCTGATAATAATTTATCAGCTAAACAACCCACTTTATCTACTGCAGCTACCAATCAATATGGCGCCCCTCCTGTTGCTGGAAAGGCCGCAACTAATCAGTATCAGCAACTTCCTCTAAAAAACAGAAATCAGCCTGATAATAATATATCTTCTAATCAACCTGCCTTATCTAATGCAGCAACAAATAAAAATCAGTATCAGCAACTTCCTCTAAAAAATAGAAATCAGCCTGATAATAACTTGTCATCTAAACAACCCACTTTATCTACTGCTGCAACCAATCAATATGGTGCCCCGCCGGTTGTTGGTCAGGCTGCAACAAATAAAACTTATACCGCCGCACCGGCAGCACCTGCCAGACAGACTCAGCAGGTTAATCAAAATAATGCCAGTACAAAGCAAACACCGGGTAATATTAAAAACACCCAGGCATTTAAAAATGTGGAATCTAAATTAGCTCCTTCTCAGCAAAAAGCAGCTCCGCAAAGAGCTTCTGCCGGAAAGCGCTGATAACAAATAAAACAAATCAAATGCAAATACTGAAAAAGGGCTGCATCTTTTTATACCTGGTTTTTTCTGCTTCATTAAGTTTTGCGCAGCAGGTTTTTTATCTTGAACCATCTACTGCTGCCTCAATAAAAACTGCAACGTATGACCACTCAAAAAAAGCAGTAATGTTTTTTTCGGGCAATAATGTTTTTTATTATCCTGTGGGCAGTGATAAAACTGTGGTACCTGAATGGTACAGTATGGAAGGTTTTAAAAGTATAGATGCCGCTTTAGATTGGGACGACGATAATTCATTAATTTTTAGCGGCTCAACTTACCGTACGTTTAAGCACAGTACCGGGGAGTTTATTACTCCCGATACCAGGTGGCCTGGTTTGCCAGGTGCCTGGAATAATAACCTGGATGGTGCAGTGAAATGGGATAAAGACATTATATTCTTCTTCTACAAAAAAGAATATGCAGTGTATAGTATTTCGGCAGATAGCATTGTAGATTATAATGATATTACTACATGGAACGGATGGCCCGCAACCTGGAGTAATGGCATTGATGATGCTTTTAATATTGATGATGGCTTTATTTATTTTATTAATCACGGAGAAATTATGCCTTACTCTCTGGCAGATAAAACTTTTTTTAACCCACTAAAAATAACTTCTTCAAACATAACTCCTAACACTGGTTCTGCATTTAACCCTCCGCCAGGTTCAGGAAACAGGGCTTTAAAGCCAGCAGCATTTACACCAAATACTAATAACCAAACAGCGGCTGTTAATGAAGTTCAAAGTCCTGCGAATTCCCTGTCACAGGGAACTAACAGTTTAGCCTCATCCGGTTGTGTTACAGGCGCCCCTGCCGGTTCAGCTTTAAGAGAAGTACAAACCCCGGTAGAAGGTGATCAGCAGGGCAGGCTATTTTCTGATAATTTCCCTAAGGGTTACAGGATAGCTGAAATAAAAATATATACCTCAAAAATTTGGGGCAAAACAGTAATAAGCGGTATACAAACGGTATTGCTTTCTTCTTCTGCACAACGAATTGAACAAACCGTATTAGGAAGAAAAACAATCAGTGAATATATATTCCCGCTGGATGATGATGAATGTATCACAGGTATAAGTGGAACAAGAAATGGAGAAACAGGAAACTTTATTTATAGTGTTCAGATTCTAACTTCCAAAAGAACCTCGCAGGTGTATGGCGAAAGAATGAATGAAAAAGGAAGGGAATCTTTTAGCATAGCTATGCCCGATCAATCTGTTTTTAATGGATTTGCAGGTAATTTTAGTACTAACATGACGGGTATTGGTATTAAATATTATGGCCAGGAATCAACGGGGTTTGCAGCGGCTTCTTTACAAGTGAACTATTCAAACGCAAATACTAATGAAGCCGCAACCGGGCAGGTGGTAATTCCAGGTAATAATGGTAATAATTATGTGCAACTTAGTTCAGATAATAACTCCGGCAACGCGGCAAATGCACCGCAACCAATAGTGGATGCTTACCTTGATAATTACCAGGAGTATACTCAAGATCAATCAAACAATAATTTTTGGGGAAAAGGCCCTATGCCCGGCCTGGACTGGCTTGGTGTGGGTTTTGATATTTTAAAATTCGACCCGCTGAATCCAAATGAAACTAAAAACAGGAAATTATTCAGGGCGATCGTTATTACCAACTCCGGCGAAAGAGCGGGCAATGAAGCCCAGTATTTAAAACCTTTTGGAACCATGTTTGGGTCTGTAAATTCAGGCAATGATATTGACTCCTCCTCCTGGGTAGAATCTTACAAATCCTTTACCAATACGTTCAACGTTGGGGGTACTGGCACTGTATCTATTCCCGAAGCGGCTTCGGCCAGCTTAAGCGCAAGTTATTCCGAAATGAACAGCACATCCGTTGGCTCAGAATCTATTTACCATTTTTCTAAAGTGATAAAAAAAATACATGAGATGGACTTGTTACAAACATGGAAAGATGCAAATACCGGTCAGAAATACAAACAAAAAATTTACCCGGTCTTTAAAGATGATATTGCTGCTTTACCGGTTATAAGGACTGCCGTTCCAGCGATTTCCATAGACCAGATGATAAAGAATCAGCCATTGCCCGGAGGGCTTGAACAAATAAAAAGTAAATACCTTGATTTCATAAGTAAATACGGTACACATTATGCCAGTCATGTGGCATGGGGAGGGCAGTATATTTCCAGGGTGCAGATAAAAAGGGCCGACTACGAAACAGCGAGAATGAGCCAGCAGGATTTTAAATATGCTGCCGAAGCAACCATCAAAAAAGTGAAATTAGGTTACTCAGTTGAATTTGGCAGTGGGGAAACTGGCGGTACCGGCAATAAAAAAGGTGTTTTTAGAAAACAAATTTACGTGCAGGGCGGAAATGGTGAAACGAATTTAGAAAAATGGGAGGACAAGGTGGATAAAGCCCCTGCACCAGTGGAATTCTATTTTACACCTTATGTTGATTTAATGACAAAGGATATGTTTCCAAATGATCCGGAGATAGAAACAAAAAGTAAAATACTAAGAATAATTACCGAAAAGTATCTTGTAGATAATATGAGACCCCCGGTTGAAAGTAAAGATGATTTCTTCCGGCCACTTCCTGATCTGCCAATGCCGGCAAGCATTTCAGTTAAAAACGGTGGTGGATATGTTATATATTTCGATGTGAAATATGAATTAAACGGGCAATGGAAAACAGAAGAAAGCTCAAGCTTTACTCTGGGCAGAACGCTTAGTATTCAAATACCAGAAGATGCAAAGCAAATCAAATTAAAAGTATATTTATTGTCATTTACCACCAGCGTAATATTTGAAGAAAACTTTGCAAAGCCAGAGGTTAAATGTTACAAAGTATGGGGTACTATTTTTAGCCAGGGGCATAGTGAATGTGATAAATAAAATAAATATTATTTGCCGTTGCGTTTCAATTGAGGAGGCAACTGTGATGCATCTGTAAACTTGTAATCCTTAGCTATTATACATTAAACCTGAAGTGCATTACATCTCCATCATTTACTATATAGTCTTTGCCTTCTATTCTTAATCTGCCATTTTCCCTGCAGGCAGCTTCTGAGCCGTATTGTATAAAATCTTTATAAGAAATTACTTCAGCTTTTATAAATCCCTTTTCAAAATCAGTATGGATTACACCTGCAGCCTGCGGCGCCTTCCATCCCTGGTGAATGGTCCATGCTCTTACTTCCTGCACACCGGCAGTAAAGTAGGTAAGCAGGTTAAGCAATTTATAAGATGATTGAATAAGGCGGTCTAATGCAGGTTCAATCATTTTATATTCTTCCATAAACATTTGCCTGTCTTCAGCATTTTCAAACTCAGCTATCTGTGCTTCTATAGAATTATTCATAACTATAACCTGGGCATTTTCGTCCTTCACAGATTTTATTAAGGCATCAGAAAAGTTATTGCCCGTATGCATGGATGCCTCATCAACATTTGCTACATAGAGTACTGGTTTTTCAGTTAATAAAAAAAGATCAGCAATAGCCATGCGATCATCTTTTGATAATCCTAAGCTCCTGATATTTTTTCCCTGCTCCAATGTTTTTTTGCACTGCAGCAAAATTTCATATTCAGCTTTTGCCCTGGCATCACTTATTTTTAAAAGCTTCTCCGCTTTTGAAGTTTTTCTTTCTACCGCATCCAGGTCTTTCAATTGCAATTCCGTATCAATAATTTCTTTATCACTTACCGGGTTTATTGCACCTTCGTCACGAAGAACATTCTCATCTTCAAAACATCTTACCACATGGATGATCGCATCAACTTCCTTTATGTTTGCAAGAAACTTATTTCCTAATCCTTCCCCTTTGCTGGCTCCTTTCACAAGCCCGGCAATGTCAACTATCTCTAATTGTGTGGGTACAATCCTGTTTGGGTTTACCAGGGCAGCAAGTTTTTCTATTCTTTCATCCGGAACATTTACCAGGCCTATGTTTGGTTCAATAGTGCAAAACCTGTAATTACTCGCCTGTGCTTTGGCACTGCTGCTCACGGCGTTGAAGAGAGTTGATTTTCCTACGTTCGGTAATCCTACAATTCCTGCCTGTAAAGCCATATTTAATTTTTTTTTACTGCTTAGAAAAAAAGTAGGTTAAGTTTTAAACTCCTGTTAGATTTTAGGGTGGCAAAGATAACCGGATTTATTAATTGTATTAATTCGCTTTACACCACTGATAGTAATTGAATACTTATGTGTTCGGCAATCCCCCTTATTTGGTTTCATTTACGCAATTGGTTAGCTTTAAGGGTGCATTAATACATGCATTAGCTTCAATGCCGCCGCAGGCGCAGAGCCCAGCTTAGGTAACAAAGTTATTTAAAATCATAAGTTCTTTTAATTGCGACCGTCAGCAGCAGAATAAAATCAAACAATAAATTTTTGAAGTTAAGTTTATAACGAGGCACTAAAAGCTAACAAATGGTTTTGTGCAAGCGTGGCAGACCGGAAGTACAATGAGCAACAGTGCAAATCCAAACTTCAGTTCCCGGCTTTTAGTTTTGCCAAATTTTTTTAGCTATTCAATAGAAAATAGTAGCAAAAAACAAGCAAGTCGCAATAAGGTATCCCATACTTGTTATTTCTTTCTAGCTTTCTTCTTAGGTGCAGGATTGCCGGACACAGACGCTTTCATAATGTTAGCCAGCGTATTTCTGATGGGACTGTACATCAACTATGAAACCGGCTACGATAAATTCGATCCAGAGTATCAAAATCTTTAAGCCCTCCTATTCCTCGTACTGCATAAACACTAATGTTGGCGGTTATTTGCTATGGAAGTTCAATCTAAACTTAGCCTGATTTCCGTTACTGTTAATGTATTAAATTACTTCTCAAACATTCCCAAAAACTGGTGCCTCTTTTCTGCAGACATTTCGAGTTCTTTATTATTCTTCATGGTAACTGATGCTCCTTTGCCCTTGGTATAGCGGATTACATAGGGTTTGCTCATAAACTCACCTAAGCTGATTTTTCACATTCAGAGCATATTGAATATTTATCAACCATCCAAAGTTTTTTACTTTAAATATTTTTAGAGAAAATATGAGGCGCACAAGTGCCTGC
>JBDSAQ010000178.1:0-5965 GCA_039922095.1 Ginsengibacter sp.
TTTCATGGCCGGTAATTTCGCCATTGCTCTTGTTTGAGTAAGTAGTAACTACACGGCTTATCCTGTCTTTTCGTGTATTAAAACTATCGTAGCTGTTTTCATAATGTATTACCACGAAAATGAGTAAGCTGGTAGCAACTCCCACTGCCAGCCCGATAATGTTTATAGAAGAATAAGCTTTGTGCTTAGTTAAATTTCTCCAGGCGATTTTAAAATGATTTTTAAACATTGTCTGAACTATGATTTTTATGATTAAATGATTTCATGGTTTTTTTACTGTTCCTTCTCCCGTTTAGAGGAGCATTATTCTGTTCTCAAACTCTTCACAGGATTTGCCATAGCTGCTTTTATTGCCTGGAAGCTTACTGTTATAAACGCAACGATAATAACAGAGAATCCTGATAAAATAAATATCCACCAACTTATATTGATCCGGTAAGTAAAATCCTGTAACCATTTTGTCATTACCCACCATGCAATAGGAAAAGCAATAACAACAGCAATGGCAGTAAACTTTAAAAAATCGCCTGATAAAATAAGTATTATATCACTTACTGAAGCTCCCAATACTTTGCGTATTCCTATTTCTTTAACCCGTTGTTGTACCGCATATGAAGACAAGCCAAACAAACCGATGCAAGCCAATACGATTGCTATTGCCGCAAACAGGTTCATTACTTTACCTAAACGAAGTTCAGCGCTATATAATTTATTATAATCATCATCAAGAAAATGATATTGGAAAGGGCGGCCGGGAACAAGGCTCTTCCATTTTGTTTCAAGGAATAAAATTGATTGAGAAAGATTGTGCCCACTAAGTTTTACGAGCAACTCTCTTCCCCTCATTTCTGTGAATAAAACAAAAGGTTTAATAGGATTATGCAAGGATTCAAAATTGAAATCCTTTACAACTCCCTTCACAAATCCAGGGCGGGAATTATCCAAAAACATTTTTTTGCCCACTGCTTCCTTTGGTGTCCATCCTAATTGCTTTGCTGCAGATTCATTTAAAATGAAATGATATAAATTTCTTTTCTGATCTTCTGCTGATGCATCTTTTATATCCTGTTTCGTAAGGTCTGTACCGGCTATAATTTGCAAGCCTGTGGTCTTAATAAAATCTTCATCTACAGGATTAGCCATAACCGCTATTTGCTCATTATCGGGCATAACAGCGGATCGCATATTATAACCACCGCCTCCTTCTACAGGCGATCTTGCACAACGTGACACACTTATAATACCGGGATCCTTTTTTAATTCATTTTTAATTAATGCAATATCTGCAAGCATTTTATTATCCATTGGCATCACCAATACATGTTCACGATCATACCCTAATTTTTTATGCTGTATATAATAAAGCTGTTTTTGCATTATGAATGTTGAAACAATCAGAAACACTGAAATCGCAAATTGAAATATGATCAGTGATTTCCTTAGCCATTGCCCTGCATCTGCGTTTTTGAATGATCCTTTCAACACTTTTACCGGTTGAAAAGCAGTGAGGATTAGTGCCGGGTATGTGCCTGCTAAAAAGCTTACACAAACAACTACAAGTAAAGAAAATGAAAGAGAAGACAAAGAAAATAACGAATGTGCCTGCAATTGTTTTCCGGTTAATTGATTAAAATACGGCATTAAAACTGTCGCTATAAAAAGGCTCAATAAGATAGCGCCAAAACATAACAGGAACGACTCGCCGATGAATTGCCAAAAGAGTTGTTTCCTGCCTGCACCTATTACTTTACGCACCCCTATTTCCCTGGCTCTTTCAATGGAACGGGCAGTGCTAAGATTGATGTAAGTAGAGCATGCGATTATCAAAATAAGTAAAGCAACTACTACAAGAATATAAATGTATATAATGTTGTTATTGGGTTCAAAGCCACCAAACGCTGAATACAAATGAATTTTATTAAAAGGCTCTAAATAAAAATTAACCGTAGCGCCTTGCCCCTGCATTTCCTTTTTCATAAATGGAGGAATCTTTGCCTGCAATTGGGAGATGGAATTTTTGTTTTTCAATAAAAGATAAGTAGTATAGTTAGCCTCCCAATATGTTTCTTCATAATCCTGTGTTATTCCTAATGAGGAGAAAGATGCAAGAAAATCAAACTTAATTTGCGAATTAGAGGGGCAATCCTGTATTACACCGGTTACCATATAAGGGTTGCTGTCATCGCCTATACGCAAGGTTTTGCCAACAGCATTTTCAGTTCCAAAATATTTTCTTGCTGTTGCGTTAGTAAGCACTACCTGGTTGGGTGCTGCAATCACTTGCAAAGGATCTCCCTGTAATAATTTAAAACTGAATATGTTGAAAAAAGAAGGATCAGCGTACATAAAATTCTTCTCACTAAAAAGCTTATCCATATAGTGCACTACCTTTTCATACTGCACCATTTTTACGGCTGATTGTACCTCAGGAAAATTTCTTCTGAATTGAGAAGCAACTCTAACACTGGTGAAATTTCCTTTTGCCGATTCCGTGCTGCCATCAAAACTATACTCCATAATTACACGGGCTATTTTTTTGCCGTTTACCTCAAAGTCATCATAACTGAGTTCGTGTTGAACGTATAAAGCTATCAGCAGGCAACTGGTGAGCCCAATGGTAAGACCAAAGATGTTGATAACAGAAAAAGTTTTATGCCCCCAAAAATTTCGCCACCAGGTTTTAAAATAATTTTTAAACATAAAATGAATTTTAAGTAGTACGTTAAATGAAAAACGGATATTTTATTTTTTGCCTTTTTTATTTTTGATTAAACTTTATTCCATCTTCCAATTGTCAAATCAGCTATTCTGTTCTCAAACTTTTTACCGGGTTTGCTACCGCTGCTTTTATTGCCTGAAAGCTGATGGTGATTAATGCAATAAGCATAGCCGATAAACCAACTATTATAAAAATGAACCAGCTTATACTGATATGATAAGCAAAATTCTGTAACCATCTATTTACTACCATCCATGCAACTGGTGATGCAATACAAACAGAAACAAAAACAAGCTTTAAAAAATCTTTTGAAAGCAAAGAAAGAATGCTGAATATACTTGCGCCGATTACTTTACGAATGCCAATTTCTTTAAAACGCTGGGCAATAGTTAAGGCAGCAAGGCCAAATAAACCGAGGCAGGCAATAAATATAGAAAGAGCTGTAAATAATCCAAGCACACGCTGCAGGTTTTGTTCTGATTTATAGAGTGCAGCAAAATCATCATCAAGAAATGAATACTGAAATGCATCATCGGCAACAATTGTTTTCCACGTACCGGACAAAGAAACTAATGTTTGAGGCAAATTATTTGGCTTAACCCGCAAAGCAATAAACTCATAACTCTGTGGCGAAATCTGGATGATAAGCGGCTTTATATTATCATGAAGCGAACTGTAATTAAAATCTTTTACTACACCGATTACCTTACCTTTTTTTCCTAAACCCCAGTCAATATTCTTTCCAATTGCTGCATTATTATTTTTCCAGTTAAAAGTCTTTACTGCCGATTCGTTTACAATAAATGCCTGATCAGCATCAGTGGAAAATGACTTTGAAAAATCACGACCTGCGGCTAAAGGAATCTGGAAAGTTTTTAAAAAATTATCATCTGCAAAAATGGAACTTACAGAACTCATTTCATTAGCTGAAGCGCCTTCAGGCAAAGTGACATTAATATTTACCGGTTGCTGAAAAGAAAAACCTGTAAGACTTCCATTAATAACATTAGGATTTTTTGCAAGCTCCTGTAGTAAAATATCTTTTTTATTCAATTGTGAAGGTGGGATGGATACTTCCAATAATTGATCTTTATTTAAACCAAGTTTTTGATTTTGAATAAACTGGAGCTGCTGGTAAATTAGTAAAGCGCCTGTAATTAAAATGATGGCAATTGTAAACTGAAAAACCACCAGTCCTTTCCTTAAAAAAATATCACGCCATTCATATTTAGCCGGTCCTTTCAAAACTTTAATTGGCGAGAAAGAAGACATTAAAAAAGCGGGATATATCCCAGCCATTAAACCCACGCCAATAATTACGCTTGCAAAAAGAACAAACGCATTTGTGTTTATTAAATTGAAGAGCGATAAAGATTCACTTGTGAATGAATTAAATAAAGGTAGTATCAACACAATTAGTATAATAGATAACACAGCTGCGATAATAGTTAATGAAAAAGATTCGCTTAAAAATTGAAAAATTAATTGCGAACGGCTTGCCCCAATCACTTTACGCAAACCGATTTCTTTTGCACGTGTTATTGATTTTGCTGTAGAGAGATTAATAAAATTGATACAGGCAATAAGCAGTATCAGCAAAGCTGCTGCCCCGAAAATATAGATATAAGTAATGTCGTTGTTTGGATTTACTTCATAGTTTAAATTTGACCTTAAATGAATATCTGTAAGTGGTTGTAATTTCAAATCATAATACAATCCCGTTGATTTACGTGCATCACTCATCTGCTTTGTAATAAAAGAACTGAACCTGGTTTCCAACTGATGATAATCTGCATTTTTCTGCAATAGTAAATAGGTATAATAGCCATTGTTGAACCATTCTGTTTCCAGTGCATTGTTACCTGTCGCATTTATTGTTGTACGGGAAAGAATACAATCAAAACTAAAATGTGCATTTGCAGGAACATCTTTTACAACAGCTGTAACCTTTACAGGAATAGTATCTGATAAGTGCATTATTTTCCCGAGCGGAGATGTATTTCCAAAATACTTTTTTGCCATGCTTTGCGTAAGCACAATTGAATATGGATTTACCAATGCCCTCTGCTTATCACCCTCAACAACAGGAAAAGTAAAAACATCAAACAGTGCAGAATCTGCATACATGATTTTCTTATCAGCAATTTTTTTATTTTGATAAGAAAGGTATTCCCCGGAAAAACTAATTCGTACGGTTTTTAATACTTCTGGAAAATTTGCCTTCAAAGCTGGCGCCATAGGCGGCGATGTAAGGGCACGGGCATTGTTTGCAGTGGGCAAATGCAATACTTCTGTAAGACGGTAAACCTGGTTTGCATTTACATTGAATTTATCATAGCTCAATTCGTATTGCACATATAAAAAAATAAGCATGCAGCAGGTAATGCCTACTGATAGGCCGGTGATATTTATAAAAGAATGCATTTTATTCTTCCGAAGATTTCTCCAAATTGTTTTTAAATAATTTTGCAGCATAAAAGATGTTTTAAAATTGTGAGTTCATTTGTTCAATGTTGTTATAACAGTACAGAGTGCGATGCAACAAAAGATTCATTCTTATTCTTCAGCTTAGCCCCAAAAAATATTCTTCATTCATCATTTACTTTTCATTCCGTTCTTAAGCTTTTCACAGGGTTTGCAACTGCCGCTTTTATTGCCTGGAAGCTTACTGTTAATAGTGCGATTATTATTGCAACTGCTCCTGCAATAAAAAATATCCACCAACTAATGCTGACACGATAAGCAAAATCCTGGAGCCATGTATGCATCGCCCACCACGAAACAGGAAATGCAATAACCCATGCAATCAAAACGAGTTTCAGAAAATCTTTTGAAAGCAAGCCGGTGATATTATTTACAGATGCGCCCAACACTTTTCTGATGCCGATTTCCTTTGTACGTTGTTCCGCAGCATAAGCAGCAAGTCCAAACAAACCAAGACAGCCAATAAATACAGCCAGTATTGCGAAAGTGATAAATATCTTACCTGTGTGTTGTTCCGCCTGGTACTGATCATTAAACTGTTCATCCATGAATGAGTAAGTAAAAGGCTCTCCCGTATTCATTGCCTGCCATTTGTTTTTTGCCTGCGCTAATATGTTGGGAATATCTTTTGTATTAAATCGCAAAGTAATGCTGCCCCGTTCTTTGCCTAATGTCAAAGCCATCGGAGTTACTATTTCCCGCAGTGAATTAAAATTGAAGTTTTTTATTACACCTATAATATGCAGTTGTTCTATCTGGTTT
>JBDSAQ010000179.1:0-8536 GCA_039922095.1 Ginsengibacter sp.
AGGAGTAAAGCTATTTACTGTATTCATTTTTACTACATATCCGGTAACCCCGCCAGATGCCGGCGGTGTAAATCCTGATATTGTAATACTGCTTGTTGATGAATTACTAAAAGTAATTTCAGCACCATTTTGAGGAGTGCTGCATGGCAATAAAACTATCTGGCCAGGTGTATTTCCTTCAACACTATTAAGATCTGTACCAAAACTTTTAAGTATGGTGAAATTACTGCCATCTTTTTTTATTTTATAAATATTCGGGCCTGAGCTTAAGTATATAGTGCCACCACAGGCACCGTATAAATAATCATCTTCGCCTAATTGTAAATTGCCATAAGGTGAGCCACCTTCAGTGTTTACAAAACTTTTGATCACACTAAATCCTGTACCGTTTTTATGAATTTTATAAATAACTCCAAAACCGGAAGCTCCACCACCTGCAGTGCCATACAAAGTATCATTATTAAATTTCAGAGGCGCTGATAATCCAAACCCGTCTGTAGCTCCATTAGCATAAGCAAATGTTTTGATTACAGATAACCCGGTTCCATCTCTGTTGATTGAAAATATAACCCCATCATTGGAGCTTATACTGCCAACTCCAATAAGTTTTTGTGTAGCGGTATCATAAATAAAACCTGCACCGCCTGTTAGTGTATTACTTCCGCCAAACTGGTAAATATTACTGAAACTACTACCGTCTTTTTGCATCTTAAAAATAGCGCCCTTATTATTATCGCCTGCTTGTGAAGTAGAACCATACAGGTATCCGTCCGCGGCTTCCATCATATCACCCGGGTTGGTAGTATTTGTTGGTAATGTGCCAAAATTTCCAAAGCTTTTTATAATTGTAAACGTTGTCGTATCCTGAGGATTGATGCGGTATGCCGTACCACTGTTACCAGCAATAGGACCACCATAGCCAAGTATACCATATAAAAGGCCGTCGCTTGCAAGAAAGACTGAATTTCTCCCTGCAGGAGAATAACCATCAGCTGCAATAAAATTATGTAATATAGTATGCCTTTGACTGGGGAATCCGGTGTAGTAAGAGAATAAGTTACCATTGGCATTCAACCCTCCGCTTGTTGTTACTCCAAAAGCTTTCCCATATTCCGCTGATGAAAGATCCGTTACAACAGAAGGAGTATTTATAGGCCCGTAGCCTTCTGCCTGGTAAGCAAAGGAATAAAGATGCCTGTAACCGCTGCCGTCAGGATTAACGGAGGCAAAATATCCACCACTGCCTGAGCCGCCATAATTAAAAGGAATATAAAATTTATTATCGCTTTCTCTATATATCAATGCCCATGGCTGCTCACCTCCTTCAAAGCTGCTCCGCAAAACCGTGAATGCTGAACCATCCTGAGTAATACTAAAAAAGCTGCCTGTATTCATTGGCCCGTAACCTTCTAATGTTCCATAAACAAGCCCGTTGGTATGAATATATAACTTTCTGCCAGGCCTGTTACCTGTTACTGCAAGATCTAATTGTTGCAATACAGAAAATCCGCTTCCATCCTTTTTTACTCTCCAGATGCTGCCACCATTGAGTGTGCCGTAGCCTGGACAACCACCAATAATATAATCGTTAGATGCTTCAACAGGTGTGTTGGCTGGGTTTGCACCATCATTATCTGTAAAAGATTTTAATAAAGTATAAACGTTGGTTGCAGGGTTGTATTTAAAAGCCACACCCTTGCCTGTGCCTCCACCCACACATACCCCATAAAAATTTCCATCGCTTGCCAGTAACATAGGAGCCCGCGGGCCAGAACCCAGGTAGCTACCGGCATTATTTGTAAATGTTACCAACTTTATAAAACCTGAACCATTGGTATTGATGCGGATTATGCTGCCATCACCGCCTGCAATAGTTCCATATAATTTTCCATCTAAACCCATAAGCAGGCTACCAAAAAAACCACTCGTACTTTCCACGCTATTATTAAAAGTTTTAAGCACCGTAAATGTTGATCCATCATTTTTTAGCTTCCATATTGTACCATTACTGTACTGGCCTCCATCTTCACAAATACCATATAAATATCCATCTGGCGCTACAAACGGCCTCCAGCGAATTGATCCTCCATCAGTTGTTCTTGTAAATTTTTTTAAAAGGGTGTACCCTGTTCCATCAGGTTTAATTTTAAAAATGCTGCCTGCATCTCCAAAACCGTTGCCGGTTGTACTGCCATAAAAATAACCATCATTCCCGTCAACCATATCTAATCCCTGGCCTGGCGCAAATGGGAACTCAACATTTTTTTGATATCCTGTGCCATTTGTATTAATGGTATAGGCAGTACCATTGCCATCCAGTGCTCCCCGGTTAAGAAAGCCAATTATTTTTTGCTGTGCGTTAGTTGTATTCAAAAAGAATAAAAAGGCTATAGCCTGTAAAAATTTAGAGATTTTTCTGGGGTTCATGATATTGGATAATAAGTAATATGTAAGAAATGTTATTTGAGGATTACGAATATTGGATAACGTTAAAGAAGAGAATTAATTGCTGATATCAGAAAATTTATATTTGGAAATAGCAAATTCCGGAGGGTTATTAATTGTGTACATGTTTGTTAGATAGCTGTACTTGCTTGTATATTAATTTTTGGTGTACATGAAACGTATCTGTTTTTGATTTTATTATATTTCAGCTTAAAAAATTCTTTCTGATACTAAAGTTATCAATTCACCCACTTCTGATAAAACAGGTATTTTACACATTACCTTATCCGGAATAATAGTAAGAGAGAAAGTGTATAATCCTGTTAAGTTATTAGAATTTACCCTCTATTTTTCCACAAAATTCTCAGTGAAATTTTTTCCGTGAAATAATGATGTAAGTTTGTGTGACCTCCCGGATTTTATATTTCCAGTTTTTCCGTCGGTCATTTCATTTTTAATAAAGCTTTTTAAGATCAGCAAAAAGCTCTTTTTAAGATCAGGTTTGTTGGGTAAGAACTTTTCGTTTGTTTAAGAAGGAAGATTGTTTGTAAAAATAACTACAACATAAAAAATTATAAAATAAAGCAGTATGGCTAAATATATTTTTGTTACCGGTGGCGTAACATCTTCGCTGGGAAAGGGTATAATTGCCGCATCCCTTGCTAAATTATTGCAGGCCCGTGGCCTTAAAACTACCATACAAAAATTTGATCCATATATAAATATTGATCCCGGAACACTAAATCCCTATGAGCATGGGGAGTGTTACGTAACAGAAGATGGAGCTGAAACCGATCTTGACCTGGGACATTATGAAAGATTTTTAAACATCTTCACTTCACAAGCAAACAATGTAACAACGGGACGCATTTATCAAACTGTAATTAATAAAGAAAGAGAAGGCGATTACCTCGGTAAAACAGTGCAGGTTATTCCGCATATAACGGATGAGATAAAACGAAGAATGTTATTGCTTGGAAAGAAAAATGAATACGATATAATTCTTACAGAAATAGGAGGAACTGTTGGTGACATTGAAAGCCTTCCTTTTATTGAAGCGGTTCGTCAGCTTCAATGGGAAATGCCTGATGAAGATTGCCTGGTAATACATTTGACACTCATACCATATTTGAAGGCTGCTAAAGAATTAAAAACAAAACCAACACAGCATAGTGTAAAATTGTTAAGCGAGAATGGCGTTCATCCTGATATTTTAGTTTGCCGCACAGAGAAGCCTTTGGGAGAAGACTTGAAAAGAAAGATAGCCTTGTTTTGTAATGTGAAGCAGGATGCAGTTATTGAAGCCGCTGATGCATCAACTATTTATGAAGTGCCTATAGCAATGCTAAAAGAAAAGCTTGATGTAATTGTCTTAAAAAAATTAAATATCACAGAATATGAGGAACCTGATTTAAGCAAATGGAAAGAATTTTTAGACAAGCTAAAACGTCCCAGGTACAAGGTGACCATAGGTTTAATTGGTAAGTATATTGAATTGCAGGATGCTTATAAATCAATTTTGGAATCGTTTATACATGCAGGCGCAATGAACGATTGTAAAGTTCAGGTGATAAATGTGCATAGTGAGTTTATTACTAATGAAAATGTAGCAGACAAACTGCGGGGCCTTGATGGATTATTGGTAGCCCCCGGATTTGGTTTTAGAGGTGTGGAAGGAAAAGTGACTGCCGTAAAATATGCGAGAGAAAATAATCTTCCTTTTTTTGGTATTTGCCTGGGCATGCAAATGGCTGCTATCGAATTTGCAAGAAATGTATTGAATATACATGATGCTAATTCCACAGAAATGCAACCTCATACTACAAATCCTGTGATAGATATGATGGAAGAGCAAAAGAAAATTACTATGAAGGGTGGTACTATGCGTTTAGGATCGTATCCCTGCGAGATAAAACCTGGCACACTTGCCGCCAAAATTTATGACGTTTCGCAAATAAGCGAAAGGCATCGCCACAGATATGAATTTAATAACGCTTATTTAGACCAATTTGAAAAAGCAGGAATGATTGCAAGTGGCATTAACCCCGTGAGCGGGCTTGTTGAAATTATGGAATTGAAGGAACACCCGTTTTTTATCGGTGTACAATATCATCCTGAATTAAAAAGTACGGTAGAGAATCCGCAACCAATTTTTGTTCATTTTATAAGAGTTGCAAAAGAGTTTGCAGAAACAAAAAATTCAGTAAAGAACCCCTTATTGCAGAGTGAAATGATTTAAAGCCCCCCTGTGCCCCCAAAGGGGGAATAAGGAGAAGATTATGAGGGTTGATCATTGAAAATTGTTTTACAATTACGCAATTGATTCACTCACAATTCACAATTCACCACTCACTAATTCTCCTGCTTACTTAAAATTTCTCTTTTCATTTTTATCCATAGGCCATCAAAAGTTTCGTGATTTTCATCACGCCATTTTTTGGAGAAGGCTTTAATTTTTTCATTTTTATCTTCTTTGGTAATAGAAAAAAAGGCGGTAATAACTTCTTCATCATTTGTTTTACCCATGGTATTATATAATTCTTTTAACTGCTGTTCTTTTTTAATGTTTGAGCGTGCAATTTCTGTTTCCATTTCTTCTCTTATTCTCACTTTTTCATCATACACTCCTGAAGGCAATAATGTTTTTGCTATCACAGGCATTAGTTCAATCAATAATAAAATTACCACAAGCAAATAATACCTGAATTGCAGAGCAGCATTGCTTTTTATAAGATTATTAAGTGCTTCTACCCTGGTTAAGAAGCCATCATTGAAATAGCCCGTGAATAATTGTTGTTCCTTTTTTACACTTTCCTGTATGCCGTTCAATTCTGTGTCAACATCGTCCATTTTATCCTTGCCTGTTTTGGAAATGCCATTATACTCAGCTTCTAATTTTTCATATTCTTTTTTCTTAGCAAGGGCTATATCCTTAATACCAATTTTCCCTGTACCTCCGCTGCCATCTGCCTCTGCTATAAAGTTTTCTCTCGCTTTTGAAACATCTTCATATTTTTTATCCAACACACTTTGCAATTGAATTTTCTGATATGTCAATTCATCTTTCCGGGTTTTATATAATGAATCAAGCTCATCACGTTTTTGTATTCTTCTTTTTTCATTATCTAAAGAAGTTTGTAATTTAATCTCTTTATCAAACATGAAAAGCAAGGCGGGCTGCGCCATAAAAATTCCGATAGTAAGTGCAAGCAATCCTCTGAATAAAAGAGGCGTAAATTTATCTTTATTAAACCTGGTTATTCCTTTTATTAAAGCCCTGTCAATGGTAAGAATTATAAAACCCATAAATAATCCTAAGGAAACAAATAAAAAAGCATTGTCAATAACAGTTGAAAAAAAGTATGTCCACGCCAACGTGGCAAAAGCCCATGTAGCCAGAACTGTCATACCTATTATTCTGAACCTGTTTCTGTCAACAACACAATCAGCCAACAACTCTTTTTCAGCCGTGGATAGCCACCATAAAAAACAGGTGAATTGCCCGGGTATATAATTTTCTCTTTGGGAAAAAGCAATATTCGTTTGAGACATTTGTCAAAGTTGAAAGGTGAAAAGATCCGTAAAGTGAAATGTACAGATGTCTTAATAGTGAAGTTGAAGTTGAAAGCTGGTAGCGAATCAGCGTTACAAACTTATTTATAAAATATCAGGATACTTATTATACACATAACATTAACAGTAAATTATTTTGCACCACTAAACTGTTATTATGAGGATGCAGTCTATTACTTATCTTTGACTTCCCATAGAATTTGCATGCTATATAAATGAAAAGAATGACCATGAAAAAATTACTTCCCTTCGTTATTTTATTAATATTGTTAACTAATCTAAGTGTTTCAGCTCAACCAAAAGGGATGGGCAAAAATGATGCTGATGCAAAGAAAATTTTAGATGCAGTTAGTGTGAAATTTAAAAATTGTAAAACAGTAACTGCAAAGTTTAATTTAAAAATAGAAAATGCCTCTGGTAAGATAGAAGGATCCAAAACCGGCACTGTTAGTTTAAAGGGCGCTAAATACCGTATTAGTGTAACAGGCCAGGAAATATTTTTTGATGGCATAACAATATGGACGTATGATAAATCGGACAATGAAGTACAAGTAACTAAGTTTGATCCTTCTGCCAGTACAATTACTCCCCAGAAATTATTTACTAATTTTTATGATAACGATTTTTTATATAAACTAAATGGCGAAACAAAAGTGGCAGGCAAAACCGTGCAGGAAATAGAACTTACCCCGATTGACAAAACAAAACCTTTTTTTAAGGTTCTTTTGAATATAGATAAAACCTCACAGGCAATAACCAGCACAAAAGTGTTTGAAAAAAATGGTAACAGGTATACTTATTCAATAAGCAGTATGAAAACCAATACTGCACTCCCTGATGAATTGTTTGTTTTTAATACCGGTAAATATCCAAAAGTTGAGGTAGTAGACTTAAGGTGATATCGCTGATCTTTAAATCTGTTTATCCTTTAGTTCCCCACCGGTAGGTATTTATTTGTAAACCTGCGAGGTCCATAATCCTATCTACAACAGTTAGAGCAGCCTCTTCAATAGTTTTGGGTTTACTATAAAAGGAGGGAGTTGCAGGGCAGATTATTCCTCCTGCTAATGTTACTCTTTCCATGTTTTGCAGATGAATAAGATTATATGGAGTTTCCCGAACCACTAATATTAATTTTCTTCTTTCTTTTAAAATTACATCTGCAGCTCTTGAAATAAGATCTGCAGAAATGCCTGTAGCAATTCTCCCTAAGGTGCCCATGCTGCATGGGGCAACAATCATAATATTATACCTGGCTGATCCAGATGCAAAGGGCGCCGTGAAATCTTTTTGATTATATATATTAATTCCATAGTTAATAAAATCTTTATTCTCTAATTCTGTTTCCCAAACATTACGTGCATTTTCAGTCATTACTATGCTTAGTTCTCTCCATTGCTCTTTAATGCTGAGCAATTTATCTAATAAAAGCTTTGGGTATATAGCACCACTTGCACCTGTAATTGCTATAACTATTTTATGCATCTGGCTTGTAATTGTTATTTTTTTTTAACTAACCCAATAAAATTTAAACTCCTGCGTTTACTATTCATTCGTATGCAAAAACCCATTTTACTATTATTCTCATGCTTAATTATCTTCTCATTTTCTTATGTTATGCCAACCAACGAAGAGTTAGTATGGTCAGGCCTTAAAGAGATTTCGGTGAAATTGAAAAAACAGGAAAAACCAGTGCTTATTGATCTGTATACTGATTGGTGTCATTGGTGCAAAGTAATGGATAAAAAGACATACGGTAATCAAAAAGTGATAAACTACCTCAGCAAAAATTTCTATGTTGCCAAGGTGAATGCAGAAACAAAAGACAGTTTAACATGGGACACAAAAACGTATTTTTATAATAGCCACTATTTAATAAATGAATTTGCATTGTATGCAACAAAAGGCCAGCCAGGATTCCCAACAACTGTTATTTTGCCAAGCGAAAATTCACAGCCCATCTCAATTTCGGGCTTTTTAGAACCTAAGGAGTTAGAGCCTATTTTGAAATATTTTGGAGAGAGAGAATATTTGACAAAGACTTTTACCGAATATAAAAAAACATTTAAGCCATCATGGTAATTCAATGATATAAAAAATATTATAATCCCGGTAGTTCCCGGGATTCAACTCGGTTTTTCATAGGATATTGGATTATATGGGGGTGGATTTCTATCCGGCCCCCTTTTTTGTTAAAAAAGTATTAAACGAAACACTGATGCAACTAACTAATATTTGTTTTTGTCTTTTGTATAGTTAAGATAAATGGTTAAGATTTTTGATTAGTTCCGGGCTTCTTTTTAGTTGCCCGGATTTTTATTTTTATTACTCTGATTCTATTTCATTTTTGCATTCAGTCAATTATTTTTGATTGCATATTTTGCAAAAAATAATTTACAGCACTACAGTACATTTACTGCTTAATGCAGGTAACTCCTCATCATTTACAACGCAGGCTCGGTTTATTTCAATCTACTGTTATCAATATGATTGATATGGTTGGTATTGGCCCGTTCAT
>JBDSAQ010000180.1:0-18888 GCA_039922095.1 Ginsengibacter sp.
TGCCTGCATATTTTGTTTTTTAAATTTGAATAATAACCTGGCCATTTTGCCCCATCGTCTTAGTCCTTAATAATGGGTATTAAACCCTAATTGCTATAAGACACCAAAGGAAAAAAACGGCAGCGGATTATATCCAGCCCTGGGTAATAACCCTGACGTTGTATGAATGCGCCGCTGCCGGTGACTCTGGTTTTATTCACAATCTAAGTGTGAATAGTAAAAGAAAAAAAGTAACAAAAAAAGAAAAGTAGTAATAGTAGTTATCTTTAAGTAACTAATAAAACAAAGCTAAAGGACATTATAAAATCCCCCACTTTCGGAAATACTCAACATTAGCGGCTATTTTTGGGACACCCTACAATTCTGCAATTTAAATCTCATGGCCAATTATGCAAGACCTAAAATTGACAAAATCTATATTGCCGTTTTTGCAATTGCTGTTTTTTTCTCATGGATACTTCATGAATTTGCCCATTGGACAGCTGGAGAATATTTGGGCTACAAAATGGGAATAACTTTGAATAGTTCGTATCCAATTAGTGGACATTATACAAGCGACTTACATTATCAAATTATAAGTGCTGCAGGGCCAGCTCTCACTTTGTGTGAAGCAACTTTATTTTATGCTTTAATGAGGCATAAAAACAGAGTTGTATTATACCCATTTTTATTTACCTGTTTTTATATGCGATTATTTGCAACCATAATTTCTTTTAGAAATCCAAATGACGAAGCAAGAATTAGTAGTGCAATTGGAATTGGAAAGCTCACTTTGCCGCTTATTATGACAACTATTTTGTTTACATTGATTTATGAAACGACAAGAGATTATAATTTTGACTTGAAATTTAATTTAGCAAGTTTGGGTTTGACAATTTTATTTTCTTCAATCATAATTTTGGTAGACATGTATTTAAATGTACGTTTACTTTGACCTAAAACAGCCGCTAACAATGCATCTAAAAGTCTGGGCTGTACATTGTTTAGACGGGTCAGTTCGCTAATCGGCTTCAGTTCCAGCCGATGAATAACGCCGGGAAATGGAATAAACAATGAACTTTTATTTATAAATTGAGCAACGGTTACGGCAGAAAAAATTCTATCGCCTGCACAAAGCCATCGTCCGTTTGGCACAATTATAATAGACACACCACAAATGGACAAACAGAAATTAATAACTACACTAAAAATTATTGCAGTTCCGACAACATACGCTTTGTTGTTGAGATTTGTTTTTGGAGAATCCAGTTGGAGTGGAGTGTTTAATATGATGTCAAAAACATTTCTTTTTTTATTGCCTTCAATTGTTGGTGCATTGACAGTTTACTTTTCAAAAAAAGAGAAAGTAAGGAAGGTTTCCTACAGGATTTTTATTCCCTGGATACCAATTTTTGCTTTCTTTCTTATCACTTTATTTTTTGCCTTAGAAGGTTGGCCTTGTTTATTGATGATTTTACCAATCTTTTTACTTGCAGCTTCAATTGGTGGACTCATTGGCGGATATTTTAAACTCAAAAAAAGAGACAACAACTTGTATATTTCTGTTTTGACAATCTTACCATTGTTAGTATCGCCTATTGAAAACTACATTGGCGCTAATTCGACACCTTATAAGGCTTACACTTATATTGACATAAATGCCCCTACTGAAAAAGTATGGAACAATGTTGTCAGAGTGAGAGAAATAAAAGAAGAAAGAAGCCAAGGCTGGTTGACAAAACTTTTAAACTTTCCACGACCTGTTAAAGCCGAACTTAATTTTGAAGGAGTTGGAGCATACCGGGAAGCAATATTCAGCAATGGGCTTGTATTTCACGAAACTGTAACTGAATACATTGACAACAAAAAAATGTCGTTTACAATCAAGGCTTTGCCACACGAAATTCCATTGACAACAATGGACGAACACCTGGTTGTTGGTGGAAGGTATTTTGATGTGCTAAATGGCACTTACGAACTTGAAATGCTGGACGACAAAACTTGCAGGCTTCATCTGTGGAGCACTTTTAAATTGACAACGACATTTAATTTCTATGCAAGTTGGTGGGCAAACAACATTATGAAAGACATACAGAACAGCATTTTAAAAATTGAAAAAGAACGAGCTGAAAACGAATAACTGCGCCAACAATGGATTGCCAAAAGTCAGGGTGGGACGTTGGAACATCAGTTTGCTATCAGCTTCAATTTAAGCAGGACAATTCAATTTAACTTTTGTCGTTAATTTGCACTTCAGTTTTTCAATTTAGCTTTGATTTCCGGACAGGACTACCAACAAATTCCTAACCTTCGGCAATGCAAAACGTAGTAGTCAACCAAACCACCACTCGACAACATAGCATATAGACAGATGAAACTGATAAATTTTACACTTCTTTTTATCTTATTAATGCAGTCAATTTTTGCACAAAAAGTGACTGTAAATGAATATGCAAGTATTGACAAAAAAGCCTTGCAACCAAGGTCCTATCATTGTTTAATAAATCTTGCACCGCATGGTTCAATACAAGGTGGGTTTATTTCAAGGGATGCCTGATTAAACTTGTACCGGTATCCAAAGACAGTACCATCTGATCGTATAAACTCAATTCTTACACTATCAGGAACCCTGTATTTTTTAAAATCTGTGTATTTATTGCTTTGTATAGTGCTATCAGTATTGAATTGAATAAACTCATATGTGCCTGTAGCTACAGGTTGCCACTGTCCGCTGCCATCACCCGGATCTGAAAGAGTTTCTACAAGCTTCCATTTACCAATAAAAGTATTATTGTAAGTAGTTGACTTTTTACAGGCAATTACGAATATTATCAAGCAAAACGTAAGCAATATTATGGGCTTCATTTTTTTATTTTTTTTTTTGACAATCTAAAAGTGATCAACGTTGCATTTGGGAGAAATAAAAAATACTCCGGAATCCGAAATTCATCTTTTAATCCCGCATTCCAAAAGCCGAACTAAAATGATGAGATTATCTTTTAATCTCATTTTCTCTTGTAACCTTTTAATTATTCATTCACTCTATAACATCCTGAATCAAAACTTTATAATATGATGTACTTAACAATTGGATTGTTTGCTCTTGCGGCAGTATTAGGATTATCTATTCTTATTAAATGGCTTACTAAAAAAGAAGCTTCAAGAGCGGTAATTTATTCTCACGGTATTGCTGCTGCGGCCGCCCTGGTTCTTTTGATTGTATATGCAGTGCAAAGCCCGGGCAATTTCCCGAAGGCAAGCATTATCTTATTTATTTTAACTGCATTGGGAGGCTTTTATATGTTCTACCTGGATTTAAAAAAACAAAACAGCCCTATTGCAATAGCTGTTATTCATGCATTATTAGCGGTAAGTGGTTTAGTAGCCCTGTTGATTTTTGTATTTGCTTAAACTGAATAGCTGTGAGAATCTTTAAACACCCTGTCCATATAATGCTAATACATTTTCCCTCTGCATTACTGCCGATGGATTTTGTTTGTTATGGATTATTTTATTACAATCACCAGGCATCATTTGGTTATGCTTCATTTTATGCTCTGGCTGGTGCAGTGATTGCAGGTTGGGCAGCAGCTTTGTTTGGAATATTGGATATTTTAAAAATTCCCACGCATAAAACAGATGCTATGCAAAAAGCGCTTATACATGGGGGCATTAATGTTTCAGTTATTATAGTTTATACAGTATTGGCTTACAGCGCTTTTAAAAAATACCCAACTTTACCAGATGCTTCACTATCACTTTTAATAGCTAAAGCGTTTTTGGTAAGTTTTATGATAATTGGTAATTATATAGGAGGAAGCTTAATTTTAAAATATAAAATCAGCATTGAAGAATAACATGATATACAATAATATTTTTGAAAAAATTCAACAATACTCTGATCACGAAACTATAGAACACATACTGCAGGGAAATACGGCATTATTTGAAATTCTGATCCGCAGATATAATCCATTTCTCTATAAAACGGGCCGGGCCTATGGTTACAGCCATCACGATACAGAAGACCTGATGCAGGAAACATTCATTAATGTTTATCAGAGTTTATCAAAATTTCAAAATCGTTCTTCATTCAAGACCTGGATCATTAAAATTATGTTACATCAATGCTATCATAAATCACGAAAATACAGTTATCAAAAAGAGAAAGCGATGGATGTGCCAGGTAATAATAATAAATCCAAAATAATGTTTTTAAACAAGAATCACAGTGATCCCGGAAAATCTATTGTCAACAAAGAACTAAGTCATATTATAGAAACAGCACTAAGTAAGTTGCCTGAAGAATATAGAATGACATTTACGCTGCGGGAGCTTACAGGATTGAATGTGGCAGAAACAGCAGCATTGATGAATGTTACCACATCAAATGTAAAAGTTCGATTGAATCGTGCCAAGATTATGTTACGTAAAGAGATAGAAGATATATATACTCCCGAAGATATCTATGAATTCAATCTTATTTATTGTAACAAAATAGTAGATGCTGTAATGAGCAGGATCTCAGAATAAAAAACAAACATTTAGAATAGTAAAGTCATTATTTTAAAATCAATGGCAATTGCTTTTTAGTTACGTTCCATCCTGATATTATAACTTGTGGCTCCATACCACCAAGCTTCGCAGCCGGACAACTCACAGTAGTTGTTATACTTTCATGCGGCAATAATGAAAAATAATTTTGCGTCCAGAAGCAAGGCATTATTTCTTCATCATTTATTTTTAATTGTGGGTTAATGAAAAATGCTAACTGCTCAGATTTGTTGGTGAATTGCAATGTATATTTATATTCTGATTTTTCTTTTTTTACATTTACAAGTTTTGTATCAACATTAGCCTGCTTCATTTGTGATAGAGAAGTATAGTCATGATGAGGCTGCATCCAATAAGTGTTTTGTGAAATTACTTTACCATTTGCATCTGTGGCATGCAATATAATAAATACAACACCCTCTGATTTTGCAAGTAATGATGAAAGTGGTAATACCTTTTTTACATCACTTGCATCTACACTTATTTTTTCTGATTGGTGATATAATAATTTGCCATTAATATCCAGCACATCAGCAGTTACAAGGAGAGCAGGTTGCCGGTGATAAGTACGGTTTACAACTGCAATCATAGAATCATCCCGATTCAATTGTATATGAACCGGTTCACATGCATTCTGCATAAAATAATAACCTGCATTGGGCTCAAGATACCAGTCATACACCTGCCACATAACGCTTGGGAAGGCGGCATTTAATTTCCATAACATCACACCGCCGTTTTCATTCAGCTTATGTCCTGCGGCTTCAAAAATACCCCGGTAACCTTCCGCATTCAGCAATTGCATTTTATCAGAAAAATCTTTCATACTTCTGGCTGAACCGTAGTGATCAACCATAGCTTTATGGTATAATTCATAATGACCGTTTCCGGTACAGGCATCGTGATAACCCCAGGTATTGTTAAGAGGGTAGGGTAATGATGTATCAGGAAGAAGATTCGAAATTATTTTTGAAAGAGTTTCATAAGGCGGTTGCGAAGGCAACCCGGTTTCATCTTTAAATAACCAATCCCGGCCGCTATTAACGAGCTTGTAATATTGGCTTGCAGGCTGCCATGTATAAGGGCCGCCGCTATATACCCCCGATGGCTGATCATCAGGCCATGAACCTTTCCACCCTGCTGGTGGTTTTGCAAACCCTGACGAACTTGGTATAAAAGGCCTTGTACCATCAAGTGCTGCAACGTTATCACGCATGGCATCATACAGTTCTTTGCGGGCATGCCCTTCATTGCCACCCGTCCATACAAGCAGGCTTGCATGATTACGAATCCGCAGAATTGTATTGACGATGTTCTTTACAAAAATATTGCCTTGTAACGGATAATCAGCAGAGCCTTTAAATTCTCCATGGGTATCACCTGTTACCCAAAAGTCCTGCCACACCATCATTCCATAACGGTCAGCAGATTCATAAAATTCATCTGTTTCACCAATACCACCACCCCAGATCCGTACCAGATTTACATTTGCATTTTTACATAAGTGCAGCTCATAATCATACCGTAAAGAATCTCTGTTCAACATCATATCAGGTACCCACGCTCCACCAACAAGGTGTACACGTTTTCCATTTACATAAAAGTCGCGGCGTACCCAGCCATTAACGGTTGTTGCTTTGGAACTTACTGTGCGTATACCAAAAATAAAAGAAGTATCATCTGATATTTGATGGCCATTAACATACTGTACTCTTATGCGATACAGATCAGAATTGCCATAATTGTTAGGCCACCACAAGTGCGGTTTGTTTATAAGAAATTGTTTTAAATTATCCGCTGTAAGGCTAACTTTCTTTAAGGTATTTGGTGCTATTGAAACAGGCTGATCAATATTAATTGGCGTGCCTTTAAATGTTTCAGGTGTAATAGTTATTTTAAGTTTACCATTCATTGCTTCATTACTATTATTTAAAAGCGATAATTGCAATGAAAGTTTGGCCACACCAGTGTCAGGTAATTCAGGAAGTTCAGTAATGATATGCGGATCCTGTATTATTACCTGCCCGGTTGTGCGCAGGTAAACAGGTTGCCATATTCCTATGTTGCGGTCATGTACTTCCGGTATCCAGTCCCAACCAACCGAGCAAAGCATGGTTACATTTTTGCCAATATCCCCTGTTGTTCCTCCATTATCATAAAAATCTCCTAAGGCCCTTGTTTGTGGATGTGAAGGTAAACCAGGATAATCCAGAGGATATATTTTAACAGCAAGTGCATTTGTTTCACCAGTTTTTATAGTATTGCTTACATCAAGAAAGTATTGTGCAAACATACCTGCCATTTGAGAGGAATCCTGAATTTTTTTACCATTAAGCCACACGTCTGCACGGTAATTAATGCCTTTAAAAATAAGTTGAAAATGTCTGCCTTTATCAGCCTTAGGCACTTGAAATGTTGTCCTGTACCAGTAAGGTTTTTTCCAAGGATTAGGTTCATTGGGAATATGACTGTATTGCTCAAGATGATATTGATGATTGAATGAATCAGATGCATCCGGTATAAGCATATTATTCATGCCGGTGTAAGGATCAGGATAAACTTTATTAGCTACTAAACCAGTAAGAACTGTAGATGGCACTTTAACAGGAAACCAATAATTTTTTGTTTCATAATGGATATTGGACAGCGTTGCCCCATCTTCTGTAATAACTGCGGAAGATTGTAAATCAAAATCACTCAGCCTTATTTGTTTTACTAAATTTTGGGCTAATAAAAATTGAGAGGTGAATAAACAAATAACGCATACATTAACCACGCAAAAGATATTTTTTTTCATTGAAGTGGGATTTTTATACAATATTAAATATTACAAGGAGATTATAATAATCTCAGGCTTTTTTTGGAAGAGAATATTTATGAATACTATTATGTACTCTTTTAAGTCACTGTATCTGTAAATAGCTTTTCAGCATTTGCAGTAGTTATCGCCGCAACTTCTTCTTCCTCAATATTTTTTATTTCTGCCAGTTTCTTTATTATATATTTTAGATAACTGCTTTCATTCCTCTTTCCACGAAAAGGAACAGGAGATAAATACGGGGCATCTGTTTCCACAACAATATAGGCAAGGTCAATTTCTTTTATTGTTTCAGCTACCCCTGCATTTTTATAGGTTATTAAGCCACCAATGCCAAGCAAGAAACCGGCATTAATAACATCACCTGCATTTTTATAATTTCCATTAAAGCAATGGAAAATGCCCCGCAATTTTTTTGATGAAAATTTTTTTACAACATCAATAGTCTCCTGCATTGCTTCACGGGTATGTATAACTACAGGCAAATTGTATTGTAACGACCACTCAAGTTGTTGATTAAAACTTTCATACTGTTGATGTGTAAATGTTTTATCCCAAAAGAAGTCAAGCCCGGTTTCTCCAATGGCTGCAAACTTTCTTTTTTGCAACCAATCGTTAACAATCATTAACTCGTTTTTATAATTTTCTTTAACCGAGGTGGGATGTAAACCCATCATAGCAAAACATTTACCAGGATATTTATTTTCTAATTGCAGCATGGCATCAATTTCTTTACTGCATATTGATGGTAAATAAAATTTATCAACACCTTCATTAAATGCCCTTAAAATTATTTGATCTATATCGGAAGTAAAATCTTCCAGGTAAAGATGAGTATGTGTGTCAATCAATTTCATTATAGAGTTTGTCTGCAAATAAAATCTAAAGCATCTGTTTATCAAACAGGGCAATGTCAAAATTCCCTCATAATTCACCCCAATAATAATTTTTCCCTGTAAACACCCTGCTAAATAAAAGAAACTTAAATCCTGATGATAATAAGTATAGTAAAATTACTGTTTCACTTTTTGCCAAAAAAGATTATGGAAAACTTAAACCATGTTGTATAAAATTTGAAACGGTTTACTTAAATAACTTTAATAATTAAGAAGGCCGCCTAAAATAAGATCATCAAAATATTATGAGTCACCCAGTGATATATAGACTTCCTTATTAATACTTGAATTTTGAATATCAAAAGTGCACAAAAAATAAGTAAAAAAACAGTAAAATTACTGTGATAGATTTCATTTAATTATAGAGTTTTTGATCTTTTCATTATCAAAAATAGAATTATAATTAATTGATTTTCAGCAAAATCATGCTTTGGTGTAGTAAATTTATCATAGCTTTATAAAAGTTTTCATAGGGTACGGATTAAAAACGGGCCAGGGTTTCTACCCAGGCCTATTTTTTTATTAGGATTTATTAAAGGCTATACTTCAATCGCTTTAAATTTGTATCCTCTTTTTGAAAAATACTCCAGCACTTTTGGCAAAGCGAATAATAATTTTGAATAAGCTTTTTCACTTTCATGAAAAAGAATAATAGATCCTGGCTTTGCATTCTTTATAACATTAAGAAGACAATTATCTTCTGAAATAGTTTTATCAAAATCACCGCTTATTATACTCCACATTATTGTAGTTAATTTATACTTATCAGCGCTTAATTGTTTAAGTTGAAATTTTGTAACTCTTCCATAAGGCGGACGAAATAAGTTGCTGTCAATAATTTTTTTTGCTTCAAATATATTTTGTAAATAAGTTTTATCCGCTTCTTTCCAGCCATTCAAATGATCATAAGTATGATTGCCAGGTTTATGGCCTTCATTAATTATTTTTTGATACAGATCAAAATGTTCCTTTACATTTTTACCAATGCAAAAAAATGTTGCTTTAGCATCAAATCTTTTTAACTGCTCTAAAACATAAGGGGTAGCTACAGGATGTGGCCCATCATCAAAAGTGAGATATAAGTTTTTCTCCTCTGTTTTAATATCCCAGATACATTCACTATATAATTTTTTTAACCACCACGGCGTTTTAATTAAATAAACCATGGTGGAAATTAATTTATTTCATCCATTAAACTCTTAACAAACTCTTAAGTCTCAGCTTTCTAAAAATTATAGTTATGAAAATTAAAAATCTTATTTTCTGTGCCACCTTATCATTTATTTCTATCGGGTTTTGGTCTTGCAAAAAGGAAGATTCAAAGGTAAGTACTGACGAAATTGAAACCACGTTTGAATTAAGCGGTAATGATGCAGTTACTGAAAACATCACTGAAGACGCCAATGACATTTTAATGGAATCTGGTGTTGATAAAAATTTTGCAGGCCGCAATTCCCGAACTGTTACAACACAAACAATGAACACTTTAAGTTGTGCAATAGTAACTGTTACTCCATTGCAAGGCTTCCCTAAAAACATCAGTATAGACTTTGGTACGGGATGCACTTCACCAAATGGTGTTACAAGAAAAGGTAAAATATATGTTACAGTTTCTGATTCTTTAAGAAAGGCCGGAAGTGTTTCTGTAATGACTTTTGATAATTACTATGTAAACGGCTTTAAAATAGAGGGAACTATAACCTGGACAAATACAAGTCACGGCGATGTTAAAAGCTGGCGGCGCAAATGTGAAAATGGAAAGATAACAGGGATTGATGGAAAATATTGGCTGCATAGTGGTATAAAGGAAGTTGTGCAGGTAGAAGGCGCAGATACTCACCATAATTTATTGGATGATGTTTTCTTCATAACAGGTCATCATACAATTACAAATGCACATGGCGAAACAAGAACATCAATTATTATTGAACCTTTGCATAAGAAAGTTATTTGCGCTAATGTTGATAAGGGTAAAGTAAAAATTGAAGGCGCCAAACATATTGCTGTTGTAGATTTCGGAGATGGAAGTTGTGATCGTGTAGCCACCGTGTCAATTGATGGAAAGGAACCCCGGACAATCCTTCTCAAATAAATATTTAACCTCAATAAAATAACCTGTAAGCCGTAATGCTTATAGGTTTTTTTATGTTCATGCCACAACCAGGAGAACCGGCATCTTATATTTGCATCATGAGTAATAAAGTACGGGTGCGCTTTGCGCCAAGCCCAACAGGAGGTTTGCATTTGGGCGGAGTGCGAACAGCTTTATACAATTATCTTTTTGCCAAACAACATAAAGGTGATTTTATATTAAGAATTGAAGATACAGATCAAAGCCGCTTTGTGCCAGGTGCAGAAGAGTATATTAACGAATGCCTTAACTGGTGTGGATTACGGCCGGATGAAAGCCCTCTCGCAGGCGGGGGATATTCGCCATACAGGCAAAGTGAAAGAAAGCATCTCTACAAAGAATATGCAGATCAACTGGTAAAAAACGGTCATGCTTATTATGCTTTTGATACTTCTGAAGAGATTGAAACAATG
Organism: Ginsengibacter sp.; assembly: GCA_039922095.1. Lineage (GTDB taxonomy): Bacteria > Bacteroidota > Bacteroidia > Chitinophagales > Chitinophagaceae > Ginsengibacter. The sequence continues at coordinate 10,792 of JBDSAQ010000180.1, forward strand.
AGAGAAAGATTAAAGATTGAAGGCCGGCATTCTCTTCAATACGATCATAGTTCAAGGCATACTATGCGTAACTCTCTGTATTTATCTGTCACAGAAACACAAAAATTGTTAGATGAAGGAATACCGTATGTCATAAGAATTAAAATTGAGCCTGGTGCAATTATTTCTTTTACAGATATTATACGCGGAGAAGCTGAGTTCGATACCAATAATGTTGATGATAAAGTTTTGTTTAAAGCAGATGGAATGCCCACCTACCATCTCGCTGTTGTGGTGGATGATTATTTAATGAAGATTAGCCATGTGTTCCGGGGAGAGGAGTGGATGTCATCTTTACCGGTACATGTTTTATTATGGAAATATTTAGGCTGGGAAAAGCAAATGCCAAAATGGGCACATCTGCCATTAATATTAAAGCCTGATGGCAATGGTAAATTAAGTAAGCGGGATGGTGAAAGACTGGGATTTCCTGTATTTGCATTGAACTGGACAGACCTAAAAACAAGTGCTGATAGCTATCGGGAAATAAAAGGGTTTAGGGAGCTGGGATTTTTACCTGAAGCATTTATAAACCTGCTCGCTGTGCTTGGCTGGAATGATGGAACAGAACAGGAAATATATTCACTTGATGAATTAATTGTAAAATTTTCCATAGAGAAGGTTCATCATGCAGGAGCAAAATTTGATTTCGAAAAAGCAAAATGGTTCAATCATGAATGGATAAAATTGTTGCCAGTTGAGAGTTGGTGGTTGATCGTAAAAAATGATTTTGCATCAAAGGGATTAATCATAGATGATGATGGAAAGTTCAGAAAAGTTTTAGCTTTAGTTAAAGATCGCTGCACTTTACTCACTGATTTTTATGAGCAATCTTCTTTCTTTTTTTTATCTCCTGAAAGAATTAATATTGAAGCTATTACGCCGAAATGGGATGAAAAGAAACAAATGTTCTTTATTGAATTAATAAGAGCATATGAATTAAGTATTCTCTGGGAAGCCACCGGCCTCGAAGTTGAATTTAAAGAATTAGCAGCAGCCAATAAATTAAAGCCAGGGGAGTTAATGTTGCCTTTCCGTATAATGCTTGTTGGAAGTAAATTTGGCCCCGGAGTATTTGAAATTGCCGGGGTAATAGGTAAGGAGGAAACTATAAAACGTATTACACATACAATGAGTTTGCTGTAACAACTTATTTATAAAAACGTTTGTGATTAAAAAAATGGTACCTCTTTTATCTACATAGTAATTTTTAAATATGAAATGGTTGTGGCAAAATAAACTTGTCATCTTTCTTGCTTTTGTAAAATTTATTCTTCCACTGGTTGTTATAAATCCGGTTTGGGAACTACATCGTGATGAATATTTATATTATCAGCAGGGCCAGCATCTTGCTTTAGGTTTTCTGGAAAGCCCGCCATTGCTAAGTTTGCTTGCATATCTTTCTTCATTAGCAGGAGGTTCAGTTTTTACTATTAAATTCTGGCCTGCTTTGTTCGGGGCACTTACCTTATTGGTTACAACAGCAATGGTAAAGGAGTTAGGAGGAAAATTATTTGCACAGGTTATAGCTGCTTCAGGTATTTTATTTTCTGCTTACATGAGAGTTCATTATTTATTTCAGCCAAACTTCCTTGATATATTTTTCTGGACATTAAGTGCATACTTCCTGATTTGCTATATCAATACACAACAGAATAAATTCCTTTATTGCCTGAGTATTGCGCTTGCGCTGGGATGGTGGAGTAAGTATTCTGTATTGTTTTTTATCGCGGCGATTATCCTGTCATTGTTACTAACAAGGCATAGAGAAATTTTTAAGAAAAAAGCTTTTTGGATGGCAGTAAGCCTTGGTTTATTGCTTATCATTCCAAACATACTTTGGCAATACTTTCATAAATTCCCTGTAATTGTTCACATGAAGGAGTTAAGAGAAACCCAATTACAATATATCAACAAAACAGATTTTATTAAAGAACAGATATTAATGCTGCTGCCAGTTGTGTTTGTTTGGATTGCAGGCTTGATGTGGCTGCTGAAAAATAGCACTTACCGCATAATTGCATTCATGTATTTAGTTGTATTAATTCTGTTGCTGGCCGGGAGCGGAAAAAATTATTATTCCCTTGGGGCATATCCAATGGTATTGGCGGCTGGAAGTGTTTGGCTGGAAAAAATCAGTATAAATAGAAGATGGATTAAATATGCTTCAGTACCCGTTATTGTGGTTTTATCAGTACTCCTTGTACCGGTGTTATTACCGCTGCAAACTCCAAAAAAAATGGTGGCATTTAACCAAAAATATAAATTAAGGGAGGTAGGTTTATTAAAATGGGAAGATCTAAGGGATCATGATTTGCAACAGGATTTTGCTGATATGCTTGGATGGAAAGAGTTATCTGCAAAGTCTGAAAAATTTTATCATTCTTTATCACCTGCTGAGCAAAGTGATTGCATGATATACTGCAGAAATTACGGACAGGCAGGGGCATTGAAATATTATGGTATTGACGAAGCTTTTAAATCAAAAGTATCTTGTGATAATGGTACATTTCTTTTATGGATATCTCCACGATTATATTTTAAACATCTGATTTTTATTGGAAGGCAAATGCCGGATAAAGATGATGAAGTGTTTAATCATTTCAGGGAAGTGACCATTATAGATTCAGTTAGTGATCCTCTTTCAAGACAATTCGGGGATAAAATTATTTTCTATCATGATGCAGATTCAATTGCACTTAAATTAGCAAGAGACGGATTGAATGAAATGAAGCAGCAGTTTATGCTGTCGCCTCCTGTATCCAGGTAAAGTTATTTTTCAGATAATGTGTGTGATCTGATGTATAAACCTCCTTAAATCTTTACTAACTTCCATTTACCTCTTTTAAAAAGTAAAACACTGGTAATAGTAAGACATGTTTCTGTAACAACAATTGCAATGAAAACGCCTTTAGGCCCAAAATGTAAAACAATTGCCAGCAAATAAGCAAATGGAATTTGGAAAACCCAGAACCAGAAAAGATTACTCCACGTTACCGTTTTTGTATCACCTGCACCATTAAATGCATTCATCATTACCATACCAATTCCGTAAAAAATATACCCAAGACTTATAATGCGTAAAGCAAGCACTGCTGTTTCTACAACAGCAGGTTCTTTATTAATTATCTCCACAAAAAATTTTGCAAATACGATAAACAGCAATGAAACAAAAGCCATAAATATAGCGTTGTATTTTGCCGTTTTCCAGACTGATTTTTCGGCACGTTCCGGTTGTTTTGCGCCAAGGTTTTGTCCCACCAAAGTAGCTGCGGCATTGCTTAAACCAAATGCAGGCAAAATAAAAAACACTATCCATCGTATTGCAATTGTATAACCTGCCACGGCTTGGCTTCCAAAGTCTGTCATAAATCTTGCCATTGCAATCCAGCTTGCTGAACCTATCAAAAACTGAAGCGTACCTGTTGAGGCCACGTTCAATAAACTTTTAAGCACTTCTTTATCTGGTAAAAAATGGTGAAGATTAATTTTGATCATTCCCCTTCCTTTTAAAAGATTCCAAAGCTGGTAACATACTCCAATGCCACGGCCTGTAGTGGTAGCAATTGCTGCACCTTTCAAACCAAACCAATGAATTAAAAGCGGGCATAAAATAATATTACAAATATTGGCGAGCCACAAACTTCGCATAGCAATAGATGCATTGCCTGCGCCTCTGAAAATTCCGTTCAACAAAAAAAGAAACATTATAACAATATTGCCTCCAAGCATAATCCTGGTATATATAACCCCTGAATCTATTATTTCACTGGTGGCGCCCATAAGGCGCAAAATATTTTCCGCATAAAAAATTCCTGCTATGCTTATTAATACAGATAACACAAGCACCACTATTATAGCTTGTGCGCCTGCCTTTGCAGCGCCATCGTTATTTTTTTCACCTACTCTTCTTGCTACCATTGCAGTTGTTGCCATGGCAATTCCAAAAGCCAGTGAGTAAATAATAGCTAATACTGATTCGGTTAATCCAACTGCGGCTGTTGCATTTGAACCAAGCTTGCCTACAAAAAAAATATCTACAACAGCAAACAGGCTTTCCATGCACATCTCTAATATCATAGGAATGGCAAGAAGAAAAATGGCCCTTCGGATACTGCCTGTTGTAAAATCATGTTGTTTATTTGATAAAGAAAGTTTTATAAAAGATAAGATGCTTTTACTGCTCTTATGATTGGTATAAGTAGTCATGATAATTATAAGGAGTATGAAAATGAATAAATATTACATGCATTACAAAAGAATGCAGTATTTAAAATTTGTAGTAATGGCTTGAAAACATTGAGTTTTAAGCCTTGCTTAGATGATCATAAAAAAAATTTATATGCAAGTTTCAAACTTTGCAGGCTTTAAAATTAATTTATAATCCTTATATATCTGCCACTTATAGTATTTCGCAAAAAAATGTTTGGTATGGATTATCCAATAATCCCGGAACAATATAGGCTTAGCCAATTCGTAACACCCAATGGTGCTAACTTCCGCAGCAGTAAAAAGATTATGTGGCGCAGAGTATAATTTAATGATTTTTGAATATACCAGCCAAACGTGTATTTTTATTATTTCTAAATATTTCTGATCACTATCCCACCCATACTAAAACTAAGTAATGAAACTATTTTTGCTTGCAGCCATCCTTTTTTTAGGGATAGGTAATTGTGTTATTGCTCAAAATAACACGGTGTATTATTATTACCAGGGCAAAAAGTTTTTTATTCCGGAAACATATGAACGCCTCGTTACAGATATTGAAGATGAAACATATTTTGCAAAATCAAAATCATCGCTTGCTGACCTGCTACATATTAAGTCAGATTCCTTAAAAAAAACAGGCGCTTCCAACCAGGTTGTTATCCACTTAAACAAAGAACAACAATTCACAGCTAAGGCGGTCATAGCAAAGCTCCTTACAAAAAATTTTATAAATTATGTGCATCCATTTCTTAAAGGCGCTCAGGGCACTTTAGCAAGCTATGGCGATAATTTTATTGTCAAGTTAAAAGCTGCTACTTCTTCTTTACAATTCAATAATATCCTTTTAAAATACCATTGCAGTATTATTAAAAAACCTGTGGCTGACAAATACACTTTCCTTTTAAGCGCAGGCAAAGCAAATAACTTTGATGCTTTAAAAATGGCAAACCTTTTTTTTGAGACAGGCTTGTTTGAGTATTCCCAACCGGATTTTACTACTTATGGTGGCTTCAACGCTCCGCCCAACGACCCATTATATAATTTGCAATGGGCGCATAAAAACACCGGTACACCAGAGCAGTATAATGGGACTCCCGGAGCAGATATTAGTGTAGAAAGCGCCTGGTTTATAACAATGGGTAACAGCAATATAAAGATTGCGGTAATAGATATGGGGGTGGATACAGGACATGCTGATTTAAAACAAAATCTTTTGCAGGGATATGATTGTATAAGCAATACATCAAACCCTGGTGATGGAAGGCCAAGGAGTTTGAATAATGCGCATGGTACCGCATGTGCCGGTATTGTGGGGGCAGTGGCTAATAACAATGTGGGTATGGCAGGGATAGCGCCAAATTGTAAAATAATTCCGGTTAATATAGTAGATGAAGGGGGTACTTTTGCCCCTGAATCTGGAATAGCAGCAGGTTTCGACTATGCATGGCAGCATGGAGCCGATGTCCTTACCAATTCCTGGTACACAGCCATACCCAGCAATGTGTTAGATGATGCTATACACAGGGCTGTTACACAAGGCAGGGGAGGTAAAGGCAGTATTGTTTTTTTTGCGACTGGTAATGAAAATAGCGGACTTTCGTATCCTGCCTTTAACCCGGAAGTTATTGCAGTAGGCGGAGTAAGTATGTGCGGCCAGAGAAAAAGCTTTAACAGTTGCGATGGCGAATATTGGTGGGGCGCCAACTATGGTGCAGGAATTGATGTTGTAGCGCCTTGTATAAAAATAGCCACTTGTGATATAAGCGGAGAGAACGGGTATAATAAATTACCCGGCGCTGATGGTGATTATAATAATTTATTTAATGGCACATCCGCTGCCTGTCCGCATGCAGCAGCAGTAGCGGCTTTAGTATTGTCAGTAGATGCCTCTTTTTCAGTAAAGGAAGTAAGAACAATTATAGAAAGCAGTTGCGACAAAGCAGGTAACTATTCCTATAGCTTAACAAAAGAGAATATTAACGGTACATGGAACGATGAAATGGGGTATGGCAGAATCAACGCTTACAAAAGTGTACTTGCCGCAAAAAATAAATTTTTTTGCAACGTGGCTATAAAGCCTCCTGCTTCAAATACTTTATGCAAAAACTCCTCTGCAACTTTGCAAGTAGTTGATGCCGCTGTCGCCAGTTATACCTGGAGGCTTAATGGCGTTGATATTCAGACAGGCAGTTCAGTTGATATATCTTCCCAGGGTAAGTATGATGTTGTGGCAAAATTTGCAAATGGCTGTACAGCGACTTCTGCAGGTATAGAGATTTATACGGCTAATACATCACCAACATTAAATGCAAGTGCTGGTAATCAGGTTTTTCTTTGCTCAGGAAGTAAAGGAGTGCGGATAGGAGGAGAGCCTTCTGCTCAAGGCGGCACTCCCTTTATATCCAGTAAAAGGGCATTTGGGTACGACAGGCTTTTCGGTACGCTTATTAAATTCAATCCGGAAAATCCCCGTGAATATAAGTTCCTTTCTCTTATAGCTTCACCGGAGGTTAATGATAATGATTTTGCTGCAGGTGATTTTACGCCCTATGGTTATTATGCGCTTACAAGAAGTGGGAATCTTTACAGGATAGATACGGCAAGCGGAACAGCGTTTTATATAGGAAGGCTTTCCTCAGAGCCGGGCCAGTTTAATGGACACGAATGGAGTGGACTGGCGTGGGACCCTGTGGGGCATAAATTGTATGCACTCACATTTAAAGGGCTGGCAAATAAGCTATATGAAGTTGATCCCTTTAATGGCACTGCCGTACCTTATGTAAGCGTACCTGGCAGTACTATTACCTGGATAGCATTCAACAATGCGGGCAACTTATATGGGTTTTCGTATAACGCTAACCGGGTAGTTAGGATGAGTAAAATAACAGGTGCAATAGGCTCCGCAGTTTCGGATGATATAGGTGTATATAATCTTTCTTATTTGGACGGAAGTTTTGATCCGCTGGACAATAAAATTTATTTAAATACTTTTGCTATAGTAAATCAAAAGCTAACTGAAGATTTGAGAGTAATTGATACTCTTACGGGTAAGGTAATGGTAAGGGGTGTTATAGGTACATTAAATCATGTGGCCGGATTGGCAATTGGCGGAGGAACATATAAATACACATGGTCGCCATCTGCAGGCCTCTCTGATATACACGATGCCAATCCCTTTGCAAAGCCTTCTCAAACCACAACTTATACCCTCACTGTTACTGATGCATGTGGACAAAAAGCTTCCAGCCAGGTGACGATAACAGTAAATGCAGCCAAACCACCTATAAAAATAACTACCCTAAAAGATTCTATTTGTGTTGGAGAAACTACCCGGTTAGTAGCTACCAAAAACAGTAATTACAGGTACCAATGGTATATGAATGGAAAATTAATACCGGGAGCTAATGATACATCTTATGTTGCTAAAAGAAGCGGGAGGTTCCAGGTTAGTGTTACAAATGGTCCGGGAGGTTGTGCAAATACCTCTTCCGTATTTAGGGTGAAGGATTGCTCGATATGGTTAGATGATAATGAACCAGACACTACCTGTTACAGTTATTTTTATGCCAGTCATGGTCTTGCTGATACAAGTTTCCGGCCCAACGAATCGTTTACAAAAACGATTTATCCGCCGAAACCGGGGGACTTGCTAAAAGTTAATTTCAGCAGTTTTACCATGCATAGTTTTTACGACAATCTTACCATTTACGATGGCCCCGATATTAATTCACGTGTGCTGGCAGTTATTACAAGCCCATATCCACCACTTGGCCACGACATTTACTCAAGCGATGGTCCTCTAACTTTTAAAATTACTTCAGGCTCGGGGCCGGAACATGTTGGCTC